>JAZLBY010000019.1:0-5310 GCA_045613965.1 Candidatus Scatovivens sp. | reverse complement strand
GCTTCTTTTATAAAAAAATAATAACCATTCAATAAAATGAAAACAGAAATCAATCCACAAGAGACATCGCGTGCAGAAGCATTTGGTCTTTGGCTTACTTCTCCAATGCCAATGGTTACTTTAACCAAAACTTTTGATGTAACTAAGATTATAAAAGCAAGTAAGAAATATAAAATCAGCTTTAATGCACTCTTGTGTTGGTGCATTGGGAAAGCAGCATCTCAGATTGAAGAATTTTATCTACTTGTTGAAAATGGCAAGCTATATAAATACGATAAACTTGCCATAAATGTAATAGTAAACAATCAAAAAGGAGGAATAAACTCTTGTGATATAGCTTTTGATGAAGACATTCTCCAATTCTCAAAAGACTATACGCAATTAACAACACAAACCGCAAAAGAAAACAAAAGCACATTCTTAGAGGATTATATGATAATCGGAACATCTGCAATGATTCAAACAGAACTTGATTGCATTGTAAATCAATATACCGATAAATTCACTAACCCAATGCTAATGTGGGGAAAATATCGCAAGCATTATTTCAAAACATTATTACCAATATCATTTCAATTCCACCATGCACAAATGGATGGCGGACACGGAGCAAAATTTCTTGAACTCCTACAAAAAGAATGCTACCTTCCCTCGCTCAATATAATAGAAAAGCGATAAAATATCTTGACTTTAAAAGACACAAACTTACACATCAAATAGTCATAAAAAGAAAGCGACACCCGAAAGAGTGCCGCTTTTAATTTTATTGTAAAATAACTATATTTAAAGATTATTTCGTAGCTTTGTCGTTGCATACAAAGAAAAAAATACTCCCACGGAGTACGCAGGAGTTAGAAATCTTCGGCTTATAGCCTTATTGTGAAAAGTCTTTCACATAGTATCTTTGATGCAAAAGTAGTAATAATTTTTAGAATAGCAAATAAAAAACAAATAATTATGGCAAAAATTTTAGGTCTTGATTTAGGAACAAACTCAATAGGAATATCATTAAGAAATACAGATAACGGAGATAATTTAACTGAACAGTTAGAATTATTTAATTCCATAATATTTAAATCTGGTGTAGGAACAGGTAAAAGTGGAGAGTTTTCCTATGCGGCAGAAAGAACAAAAAAACGTTCGGCGAAGAGATTATATCAATCAAGAAAGTATAGAATTTGGGCAACTCTTGAATTATTGATAAAAGAAGGTTATTGTCCTTTGTCAATGGAAGATTTAGAGAAATGGAGTAAATATGATAAAGAAAAAGGATTGAAAAGACAATATCCCATTCACGCAATAGAATTTGAACAATGGGTAAGATTAGATTTTAATGGAGATGGAATAGCTGATTATTCAAGTCCATATCAATTAAGAGCAGAGTTAATGCAAAGACAATTTGACTTTACAAATCAAATTGATAGATATAAATTAGGTAGAGCATTATATCACATAGCACAACATAGAGGTTTCAAAAGTAGCAAAGGAGAAACGATAAAAGAACAAACACAAGAAGAATCAGCAAAAGAAATTGATGTTGTTGAATTAAAACAATCTGAAAGTAAGAAGTCTGGTAAATTAGTTGAATACATGACTAAACACAATTTACATACTGTCGGTTGTGCTTTTGCAAGATTAGAAAAAGACGGAATAAGAATAAAAGCAAGCGAATATCAAGCAGTACGCTCACAATACAAAGATGAAATAAAGGCAATTTTTGAATTTCAAAACGGATTAAGTATAACATCAGAATTTTATAATCATATAATTAGCGAAAAGAAAGGAATAGGTACAATATTCTATAAACGCCCATTGCGTTCACAAAAAGGAAATATAGGAAATTGTACATTAGAGCCAAACAAAGCACGTTGCCCTATAAGTCATCCTGAATTTGAAGAATATAGAGCATGGTGTTTTATAAATAACATTAGATATAGAGAAGATGTTAATGCTGAATGGAAAACACTGACCATAGAGCAAAAAAATAAACTCTTTAAAGATGAATTCTTGAAAGTAAAAACAAGTTTAAAATTCAAAGAAATAAGAGAATGGTTACAAAAAGAATTAGCATTGACTCTTGATTGTGAAAAAGATAACAAAACAATAAATTATAAAGACAATACAAGCGTTTCTGCATGTCCTATTTCAGCAAGATTAAAGAATCTTTTAGGCGAAGATTATAAAGATTGGGTATTTGAAACAAAGAAAATCAGAATAAATAAAAAGACAGGAGAACAACACTATATAAAATACAATTACATAGATCTTTGGCACATTTGTTTTTCTTTTGATGAAGAAGAAAATATTGAAGAAATATCAAAAGAATTATCATTTAGCGAGAAACAAACTAAGGGCTTAAAAACTATTTGGATGAAAATCCAACAAGGATATTCTTCTTTAAGTCTTAAAGCCATTAAGAATATAAATCAATTCTTAAAACAAGGAATACCTTATACAGATTCAGTGTTATTAGCAAAATTACCAGAATTATTAAAAGATAAATGGGAATTAGAAAAAGAGGTAATAATCGCAGAATTAAATAACATAATTAGAGAAAATCGTTTGACAAAGGAAATATACAATATAACAAACAATCTTATTTCTAATTATAAATCATTAGACTACGAAAACCGATTTGCAGAACACAATACGCAATATAAATTACAAGAACAAGATTATTCGGATATAGATAAAGTGTTGAAAACTCAATATACAGAGAAACAATGGACAAGTAAAACTAAACCTGAACAAGAATACATAAAAAGCGAAGTAACAAAACAATATCAAAACTTTTTTGCAAGTACAAAAAGAGATTATTGTATAATTCCAAAACTTTCAGAATCATTAGCAGAGTATTTATCTACAAAATACAAATTCTTAACTCCAAAAGACTTAAAAAAGATTTACCACCCTTCAATGATAGATATTTATCCTATGGCTAAAATAGAAAAAGTTGAAGAAGGTATATACTTAAAACAATTAGGAAGTCCTGTTATCCCAGCTTTGAAAAACCCAATGGCAATGCGAGTGTTACATACACTACGTTCGCAAATAAACACCTTACTCAAAGAAGGAAAGATAGATGAACATACTCGCATAGTTGTAGAAACAGCAAGAGAACTTAATGATGCGAATATGCGTTGGGCGATAGAAAAATATCAAGAAAAAAGAAATGATATAAACAAGGAAATAGAGAAGAAACTAAACGAACTTAATATAAAAGTAAACGATTCTGCTATTGATAAAGTTAGAATATGGACAGAACAACAAGATATAGTTGATATAAAATCCGAAGAAAAGTCTAAAAAGACAAAAATGCAGTATAAGGAATCTGATTTTACTAAAATAAAATATCAACTATGGTCTGAACAAGGATATAGATGTATTTATACAGGTGAATTTATAACTTTATCAGATTTGTTTGATGAAAATAAAGTGGAGATAGAACATACAATTCCACGAAGTAAGTCATTTGATGATTCTCTTTCAAATAAAACTATTTGTTATACACAATTTAATAGAGAAGTTAAAAAGAATCAATATCCTACGCAGTTGTCAAATTATAAAGATATTATTTTGCGTATTCAACCTTGGATTGAAAAAGTAAAAAGTTTAGAAGAAAGAATTCATTTTTGGAAAGATGAATCCAAAAAAGCACAAACTAAAGATAGAAAAGACCATTGTATTAGACAAGGTCATTTATGGAAAATGGAATATGATTATTGGAAAAAGAAAGTAGATACTTTTACAATGACGGAAGTATCTTCTTCTTATCGTAATAACCAATTGAATGATACAAGAATAATAACAAAATATGCTTATCATTATTTAAAAACATTATTTAATAAAGTTGATGTTCAAAAAGGAGAAGTTACTTCTGTATTTAGAAAGATTATGGGCATAGAAAGTGTTTATGATAAAAAAGATAGAAGTAAACATTCTCACCATGCAATAGATGCAACAATGCTTACATTGATTCCAAATGCTAACAAAAGAGAAGAATTACTTAAACTATTTTATTTGCAAAAAGAAAATCCAATGCAAGCAGCTTATTATGAAGAACAAATTCAGAAAATATTGAAATCCATTCTTCCAAAGAAAGCTACGAACATAAGAGAATTTATAGAAAGTAATATTTTAGTAGATCATGTTTCTAAAAATCAAGCCTTAGTTCCTGCGAAAAAAAGAAAAAGAATAAGAGGTAAGATAGTCCCTTTGTTAGATGCAGACAATAAAGTTGTATTTGAAAAAGACGAAAACGGAAACATTAAGAAATATAAAGGAAGACCAATTCCAGAAGCGAAATATTGGATAAAAGGAGATTCAATAAGAGGGCAATTACACGGAGAAACGTTCTATGGAGCAATAACACAAAATAAAAATGATGAAGTAATTTATGTTGTACGAAGAGAATTAAAACACAAAGCAAATGTACAAGATTCTGGATTTAAAGATTGGAAAGAATTAGAAAGTGTAATTGTTAATAAAAAGCTTATAGATGTAATGAAAAGCCAATTCCCAGAAGGAACAGATTTTAAAACAGCAGTTGCAGAGGGAATTTATATGCTTAATAAACAAGGCGAAAAAGTAAATAAAATAAGACATGTTAGATGTGTAGTTCCAAGTGTTAAAAACCCATTAGAAATAAAAGAACAAACATACATTTCTAATAAAGACTATAAGAACAAGTATTATGCAGCAGCTCCACCTGAATCTTATGCGGCTTCTAAATATGAAAGTGTAGATAAGAAGAAAAAAAATTATGAGGTTTGGAATTTGTTTGATATATCTGAAAACAGAAAAATATTAAATATAGATATTCCGACTATTGATAAGAATGGTTGGAAGTTGTCGCACACTTTAATAGTAGAGGATATATTGTTGTTATATCAAAACAATGTAGAAGAATTGTATGATATGGATAATTTTCAATTAAAAGAACGTTTATACATAATAAAAGGTTTTTGGAAAGATAAAAGAATTGTATTGCAAAAAACTATAAATGCAGAAAAAGAACCATCTACTGAAAATATTAAAGATTTTAATAAGATGCCTGAAAAAATAAGGCAGAGTATAAATAAACTTAATTATTTAATAAAAGGAGTTGATTTTGAAATAAATAATGGTCAAGTTAAATTCTTGCGTAAGGAATATTAAAAGTCTTTAACCTATGATTAAACGCACGCTTTGTTTTACTAATCCCGCTTATTTGTCTTTAAAAAGTCAGCAATTAGTGATAAAACTTCCGGAAGTGGAGACAAACTCTTCTCTTCCGGAGCATTTTAAATCGGAGGCTACTAAAACAATCCC
>JAZLBY010000018.1:0-6171 GCA_045613965.1 Candidatus Scatovivens sp. | reverse complement strand
AGCAAATGCTAAAAAATATGGTTACGAATACAAGACAACAGCACATAAATAGTGTATAATATAGTATATAGGAGGTATTTTTATGGACGAGAAAGATGATTTATTACCATACGAACCAAAGGATGGTTTAATTGAACTTGTAGATAATTTTGATGAATTAATTGAAGAAGCCGACAGGTTATATGAAGAAAAACACAAGAAGGAAAAAGGAAAAGAGGAGTAGAAATACTTCTCTTTTTTAGTTATATATGGCAAACAAACAAAATTTAATACCTCAAGCACATAAGCTAACTGTCGAAGAACAGTCAAAAGGCGGCAAAAAATCAGTTGAAGTAAAAAGAGAACGTAAAAAGTTCAAAGAAACAATGGAAATGTTGTTAAAACTTGACATAAAAGACGAAAAACTAAAAAATACACTAAAATCATTTGGAATAGATGATAGCGAAATGAATAATCAAACACTTTTAATAGTTGGATTATATAAAGCAGCTATGAATGGAAATGTAAACGCATATAAAGAAATACAAACAATGATGGAAAACACAAACAATTCAAATGACAATATACAACGTATACAAATTATTAATGATTTACCAAAGGATAATGCAAATGGTTAATTTAAAAGAAATAATAGCACCACACTTTTGGAATACATTTAATAGTAAAAAAATGCACCAAATAGATAAAGGCGGCAGAGGTTCGACAAAGACAAGTAAAAATGCTATTAAAATTGCGTTGCATTGTTTAGAAGAAAAAGATTGTTGTGCTGTTATAATAAGAAGGTATCAGAAATCTTTAAGAAACTCAGTTTATAAAGAAATTAAAAGAGGATTAAGAAGATTAGGGTGTGAAGAAACATTAGATTATGTGGCTTATAAAAGCCCGTTAGAAATAAACCTATTAAATGACAATAGAAATAATATCTATTTTGCTGGTGGCGATGATTACGAAAAATTAAAAGGTATGATAGACGAAAGCAAAACGATAAAAATAGTATGGTTTGAAGAAATAACGGAGTTTGAAAATCCAGACGAAATAGACCAAATAATCGCTACATTTTCAAGAGGTAACGATGATTGGTTTATTGTTTTGTATTCATATAACCCACCTAAAAATAAATATCATTGGGTTAATCAGTGGGCTGAAAAGATGGCATTAAAAAAGAGTTGTCAAATAACACAAAGTGATTATACAACAGTGCCTAAAGAATGGCTAGGTAGAATGTTTTTAGAAGAAGCTCAAGAGATGCTAGAAAACGATGAGAAACGTTATAGATGGATTTATTTAGGCGAAGTAATAGGATTAGAAGGATTAATATATAATCCGGATTTGATTGAATATGTAAGCGAAGATTATATAGAAGAAAATAAAATACAATTATTGTATATAGATATTGCTATTGACTCCGGACACCAAACGTCAGCGACGGCAGTTGGTGGATTTGGTTTTGGTAGTGACGGGTATTGGTATTTATTAGATACTTATTACTATTCACCAAATGAAAAAACGGACAAGAAAGCACCAAGCGATTTAACAAAAGACATATTTACATTTGAATGTGGACTAATTAAAAAATATAAAATGACAATAGATAAAGAAACAATAGATTCAGCAGAAGGTGCATTAAGAAATCAGTTTTTTAAAGACTATGGTAGAAGATTGCACCCAGTTGATAAGGGAAAAGATAAAGAAACATTAATCGAATACTCACAAGATTTTTTAAGTAAAAAGAAATTCAGAGTATTAAATAATTCAAACAATCAAATATTCAGGATAGAAAACGAGCATTATATGTGGAAAGATGAAAGTGTAGAACGTGGCAAACCTGTTCCTGATAAAGCAGAAAAAGAGTTTATAGGAATGAAACGATACTTTAATACACATACTAACGATAGTGCTTATACATACGCAGACCACACACAAGATATGTTTCAATATTGGATTAAAGATAATTTACAAAAATTAGGATTGAAAGAGTAGGTGTAAGATGAAATTATATAAAAGAATCGCAGAAGAATTAGAAAAAAAAGGTATAAAAATCAATTTAAGCGAAGTATATGATTTTCAAGAAGAATGGTTAAATTGGTATAAAGGATATGTGCCAAAGTTTCATAATTATACTATGAAAGTAAATGGTACAAATAAGAAGTTTGAAAGAAGAACATTAAATTTAGCTAAAAAGTTTAGTGAAGATATAGCCAAATTATTATGGACTGAAAAAACAAGCATAAAACTTGATGATGATGAAAAAACAAAAAAATTATGGGAAATTTTAGACTCAAAAGAAAATAGCTTATCAGTTAATTTTCCTATATTTTTAGAAAAAGCAATAGCGATTGGCACAGGAGTGCTAGTTGAATATCAAAATCAAAAAGAAGAAATTATTATAGATTACATAGATGGTAATATGGTTATACCTTTTAAATATACTAACTCATATATTACTGGTTTAGTAACTATAAATCGAATAAACGAAAAAGATAAATATTATACACAAATAACAATACATACATACGAAAACGATGTATATAAAAGACAAAACTTATTATATGAAAGTGAAAACAAAAACGATATAGGAAAAGAAATAGACTTATCAATTAAATTTCCAGATGTTGAACCATTTGAAGAAATAACAACACAAATACCTAGATTTCAAGTATATAGAAACAATGCAGCAAACAACATTGATTTAATTACTCCATTAGGCATAAGCATATATGCAAATGCACTTGATATGTTTAAGTCAGCAGATATGAAATATGATAGCCTTTATAATGAATTTCAGTTAGGTAGAAAAAGAATCCTAGTAGATAGAACAGCAATGAAAGGTCAAAGCACAGTAAATGAAAATGGCGAAGTAGAACACACTCAATATTTTGATGAAAATGACACAGCTTATGTAGCTATCTCAGGAATGGAAGAACAACCAGTAAAAGAAATAGATTTTTCATTAAGAACAGCTGAATTTATAAGTGCAATTAATGCAGATATAGATTATGCTTCTTCAAATATTGGGTTAGGTGCTAATTGGTTAAAATTTGATGGCACAGGTGTAAAGACGGCGACTGAAATAATAAGCGAAAATAGCGAAGCTTTTAGAAACAAAAAACATTTAGATATTATAGTAAACGATGTTGTTTATGATTTAGTTAGAGCTATTTGTGAAATGGCAAATATAACAACTAACGAAATTAAAATCGAAACTGATGATTCAATCATTGAAGATAAAGAATCAGAAAGATTAAAAGCACAATCAGAAGTAGGTGCTGGATTAAGAAGTAAACTAAGTTATTTAGTAGATATAAGAGGACTAAGCGAAGAAGAAGCAACAAAAGAGCTATTACAAATTGAAGAAGAAAAGAAACTTGCAATGACAACAGTAATGGAAACACAAGGGGAAGATGAAACAATAATTGAGGAGGAATAGTTTATGCTAACTCCAGAGCAATGGGAAACAGTAGGAAAACAAGCGGTTAAGATATATGAAAAGTTAGAACTCGAGATAATACAAACCATAGCTGAGCGAATCTCGAGTTTTACTTTTGCAAAATCCGTTGTATTACATAATATAAAAGTTGCTAGAGAAATGGGATTATTATATCAAGATATTATTTTATTAGTATCTAAATATACTGGTCTAACAAGCGAAGAAGTAGCAAGACTTTTTTCAGAGGCTGGTGCATTATCTCTAAAATTTGACGATAAAATATATAAAATGGCTGGATTAGAACCATTACCGATAAAACAAAACAAGGCGATGTGGACTTTACTAGAAGCAACGGCAATAAAAACAAACAATGATTTAAGTAATATGATGATGACTACGGCAAACACTACACAACAACACTTTTATGATGCTATGAATAAAGCATATATGGAAGTAACAACAGGAGTTAAAAGTTATTCACAAGCAATTACTGATTCGATAAAAGAAGTAGGTAAGCAAGGTGCAACAATAAAATACAAAAATCGAGAGATTAAAGTAGAAAGTGCTGTGCGTATGAATATAATGACCTCAATTAATCAAACTTGTGGAGTATTACAAAAAATGCGAGCTGATGAAATGGGTTGGGATTTAATGGAAATCACAGCACACAGTGGTGCAAGACCTGAACACGCAGAGTGGCAAGGTAAAATTGTTAGTTTAAGTGGTCAAGATGGCTATTTAAGTTTAAAAGATATAGGCTATGGAGAAGTTACAGGATTTAAAGGCGTAAATTGCCGTCACGATTGGTATCCTTATTACGAAGGCTCAAGTAGAGTTTATTCAGAAGAACAACTAGAGCAATTTAAAAACGAGTATGTAGCATATAACGGCAAGAAAATACCCAAATATGAAGCAACTCAAATACAAAGAAAACTAGAAAGACAAATAAGAGAAGATAAAAGACTTATAAACGCATTAGAATGCGAAATAACAAGCGAAAATAAAACGTTAGACATAGACCAAGTCAAACGTGATTTACAAACGGCAAAAACGAAATATACGCTAGATACTAATATATTGAATAACTTCTTAAGTCAAACAAAATTAAAAAAAGATTATACAAGATTAAGAATATAAGACGTTGACGAACGTCTTTTTTTATTGGTCTTTTTACTTGTTGCAGACCTAAAAGAACAATAAAGGTTCAAGGGATTTACTTTATTACCCTTAAAAAATGGAGGTTTTAAATGGAAGAAAAAGAAAATCCAGTTACTCAAACTGAAGAAAAAACTGAGGTAGAAGAAGTTGTTGACACAAAAGCAGAAACAACTGAAAAAGAGGTTAAAACTTTTACACAAGAGCAAGTAAACACAATGCTTGCAAAAGAGCGTAAAGGATTACCAAGTAAAGAAGAACTTAAAAAGTTCAATGAGTGGAAAGAATCACAAAAAAGTGATGAAGAAAAACAAGCTGAAAGAGATGCTGAAAATAAAAAATTAAAGGACACAGTAAGCGAAAAAGAAAAAGTAATCACAATGTATGAAAACGGTATCGATAAAAAGTATATGGATTTCTTACTTTTCACTGTTAGCAAAATGGATGGAGATTTTGAAACAAATTTAAATCAATATATCAAAGACCATCCAGAATATGGAAAACAAAAAGAAGATGCTAAAGCGACAGGTATTCCAGTAAAGACAGTTGTAACACAAAGAAGTGGAGTCGCTGAAATACTAGCTAAAAAGCATCCAGAAATTAAATTTTAAAAAGGAGATTAAAAAATGGCAAATACAGTAATAGAAACAAATGGAACACACGAAAGACAAGAAAGATATGCAGATGAAGCAGTAAAATTAATGCGTCCTCTAATGAAAATTAGAAACACATTCTCAAGAGATTATGAAGGAAAACCAACAGCTGGAGCAGTTAAAGTACCAGTAAGAAAAATTGATGTTGAATTAAAAGATTATGATGTAAAAAGTGGTGTGCCACTATCACAAAGCGCAACAACATACAAAAATATTCCAGTAGATAACCACAAAGCGATTAACGAATTAATTGATGGTTATGAAGCTGACGCAGTACCTGACAACTTAGTAGCTCAAAGATTAGAATCAGGTTCTTATGTAATGGGTAGAGCATTAGAAAATGATGCTATTTCAGCATTATTAACAGGTAAACCATCAACACAAGGTGCTTTAAGTAAAGAAAACGTTTACGAAACATTATTAAAAGATGTTTCTATCATTTCAAAATTAGGTGTAGATAAATCAAGAATTAAAGTAGCAATCTCTTACGAGACTGAAGTAATGTTATTAACTGACGAAAAATTCTCTAATACAGCTTCACAAATTGGTGCTGAATTAGCTAGAAATGGTGTTGTTGGTAGAATAAATGGTGTTGACGTAATAACACAAGACTTAGGAACAAAAGACGGAGCAGCTGTTGAATATATCGTATATGCTATTGACTGGTGTCAAGCTATTGATGAATGGAAAAAAGAACCACATATTGCTGGATTAAGCGATGGAGCTCATATTGGTGCTTCTGCATTACAAGGAAGAATGGTTTATGCTGACGCATTAACTGACGAACAAGCTGTTATTTATAAAGTAGCAAGTGTTTAAATAAAGGAGAAAAGGTATGCTTAATTTTATAACTGAAAGTGATTATAAAGAGTTATTAGGTAAAGATAGCGTACCTAGTAATTTTAAAAGATTAGTAATTGAAGCAAGTGAGTATAT
>JAZLBY010000017.1:0-13881 GCA_045613965.1 Candidatus Scatovivens sp. | reverse complement strand
ATTAATATCTGTTTCATCAATCGATTCAATTATATCTCCTACTCTTAATTTATCTTTTAAAATACTATCATTTTGAATGCTAACAACATATATACCTGACTTTATATCTAAATTTGAATCTAAATATGGCAACGCTTCTTTATCTAAGGCATATATTCCTAACCTTAAATCATTTACTTCTCCACTATTTATAAGTTTATCTAATACTGGTTTTACAATATTAATAGGTATCGCAAAACCAATTGATTCTGCGTCATTAATTTTCACTGTATTTATTCCAAGTAATTCACCCGCTTCATTGATTAATGCACCACCACTATTTCCATCATTTATAGTAGCATCTGTTTGAATTAAATCTTCCATATATGATTCACTATCTTGTTCATTAATCTTTATAGTTCTATTTATTCCGCTAATAATTCCCTTCGTAACCGTTCTTTGGAACTCAAACCCTATCGGATTTCCTATAGCATAAACACATTCTCCAAGTTTAATATTATCCGAATCACCAAGTCTCATATAATCTAAATTTTCTGCAGAAATTTTAACAATTGCCAAATCTAAATCTTTATCTGCCCATACAACTGTAGAATTATATTTCATCCCATTTTCCAAAGTAACATATACATTGCTATATTTACTTCCAGCTACATGTTCATTTGTAAGAATATATCCATTATCCGATATTATAACGCCACTACCAATTCCTATAAAATCATCTTTAGCATCAAAAATCCACATTGAAGTATTTTCCATTTTTGATATTCCTACAATTTTTTTAGATGCATTTTCAACTGTATTTTCTGGTTGTTTTTCCACATTTTCTTCATGTTTTGTGGATACTTTACTAGCATTATAATTACTTTCTAATTTAACATTTTCAGTCTTATCTAATTTTATCATTAGCATCCAAAGCAACACCGTAGTTGCACACATAAAAACTATAATAATTAAACTTTCTCTTTTTTTTACATTTTTAGCCTCATAATACATATCTTATTCACCTCTGTATGAATATTTTTCCAATTTTATTCCATCTTATACATAAGAATCTTATTTATATCCAAACACCTTTATAATCCTTGGCTTATTAAAAAAATATTTACTTATTAAGCAAAAAAAGATATAATAGATATGATATTATTAAGGAGATTTGTAGTTTATGAACAATAAATTAGAATCAAACAATTATAAAATATTGGCTGTAGAAAATGGAACTAATATACAAGATGCTTTAAAAAAGATGACACGCCAATCCAAATACAGTTTAACTGAATATAAAACATTAAAATCAGCATTAAAAGATTTTACTCAAGATAGTTTCGATATAATCATTTTAGATTTTTCAACTATTACTGAATCAAAGCTTGATATGCTTAAAGAAATTCGTAGTAAAGACGAAAATGTTTATATTATTTTACTAATTAATAGTTCGAACCTTACAATTCCACTTAAAGATTTAAAAGCTCTTTCTGTACAAGGATATTGTGAAAAAGATGATAAACTTGAACAACTTCCTCTTTTTGTAGAAGCAGCTGTTAAATCAATTGATCAAATGAAAATTATAAAAAACATGAACGAAGAACTTTCAAAATCAAAAGAACAACTTGAAAAAGCTTATCTTGAAAGCATTGAAACTCTTAGATATACAGTTGAGGCTAAAGATAGATATACTCACGGTCACTCTGATAGAGTTTCTGCATATTCAGTATTAATTGGTCAAAAATTAGGTCTATCTCAAAAAGATATACAAACATTAAAAATCGGTGGTTTATTCCATGATATTGGCAAAATTGGAATATCTGATGCTATCCTTTTAAAAAATGGAAAATTAACAGATAAAGAATATTCTGAAATCAAAAATCATCCTGTTATAGGTAGAAATATATTGTCTAATGCAGCTATTTTTGAAGAAATAATTCCAATAGTTTTATATCATCACGAAAGATATGATGGTAAAGGTTATCCTTATGGTCTAAGTGATCAAAGCATACCATTTTTAGCTAGAATCGTATCTGTGGCTGACGCATTTGATGCTATGACATCAAGACGTTCTTATAGAGGTGAACTTGATTTAGAATATGTAAAAAATGAAATTCGTTCAAAATCAGGAACTCAATTTGATCCTATTATAGCAACTACATTTTTAGACATTTTAAACAACGAACATCACTTAGTTACTATGATAAAAAGAAGTCATTAACATTTGAATTAAAATTCAAATTTAAAATATTTTAGGAGGCAACGCTATGAAAATTTCAGAGCTTAAACAAGATGCCAGAGTAAGACTTACAGGTGCTTATCCAAAATTATTTGGAATGTATCTTATATACGCAGTCTTCTCTTTAATCACAATTAACTTAATCTCAGTAATTGATACATCTTTAGGTGCTATTCCAGGATTTTTAGCAAATCTATTAGTCGTACTTATCGATATACCACTTGTTTATGGTACAACAGTAGCAACATTAAAATCTATACGTAATGATAATGTTGGAGTTTTTACTTTTGTTAAAGAAGGTTTTAAAAACTTTGGAAAAGTTTGGAAGACATCATTAAGATTAATAGTTAGATTATTAATACCAATAATTATTTCATTAATTACATATATGTTATTTGGATTCATCTTAGTATTATTTTTAATGACAAATATACCAGAAATGTTTGCATTTCCAGAAGGAATTGATTTTTCTACATTACCAGCAATTCCAGTTTCAACAGTAATAGTATTTGGTTTATTATTCTTAGTTACACTTATTGTCTTCTTTATTATTAACTTAAACTATGCAGTTATTAATATAGTTTTAGCAGATAACAAAGAACTAAAAGCAGTAGAAATTCTTGATAAATCAAAAAAATTAATGCATGGATATAAATTAAAATATGTCCTTGTAGCATTATCATTTATTCTATATTACATTGGAATATTAGCTGCATTTATTTTAGTATCTGGATTAAATCCACTTACAGCAATGTTCTCATTATATTCATTAGTTGCATTATTAAATCCATATATTATTGGTACACAAATTTGTTTATATGAAGAAATTTTAGAAGAAAAAAAATCTTCAGTTCAAAATAATGCTTAATTAGAAGATAACAAAAAAGACTGGCTAGCCAGTCTTTTTTTTATTTCTTTATTGTGCTACTGGAATCATTCCAGGGGCAACTTTTTTTATTGTTCTCATTGGACTATATGTATCACTTGAAATTACATCCTTTGATACTATTTGTCCGTTATATCTAACTTCTTTATATGTTGTTACTTTATATCCAGCATGACCCGCTTGAACAACCTTTTCTTGTCCTGGCATTAAAGTTGGATCTTCTTCATAAGTTGTAGAATATGGAATTGATGCAGTTCTAACTGGTAATATTCTTACTTCATATTCTTTTTCTTCTTCCATTCCATGGATCTTAAATTCTGCTATTCCATTTTTTACAGAAGCTTCAAGTTTAATAGGATATTGTCTTGAGTTTTTAAATTGGAAATCTATCGCTCCATATACAACTGTTGCATCTTTACCTGCTGGTAAATAAGAAGTTGTAAATGTATGATTTCTTCTTTCTACTACTTCAAGATTTGCAAGTAATACTGCATTATATAATGTTGATGATATTTGGCAGATACCTCCTGCTAAACCATCTACAACACCACCATCCGCATATATCTTAGCATCTCTATATCCTTCTTCTACTGTTCTTTTTCCAACAACTTTATTAAATGAAAATACATCTCCTGGCATTAATACCAATCCATTGATTTTCTCTGCAGCAATACTTAAGTTTGTACTTCTGTTTTTATTACTTGCATCATATTTAGTTGTAAATTCAGATACTTTATATGGGAAAGCTTCTGTTCCTAAATCATTTAATGTCTTCTCTGCTTTTGTTATATTTAAAGGAATTATATATTCCTCTTTTTGTTCTTCTAATAATTTTTTTGCATCCTCTTTTGATATAGCAAAATCTACACCATCTTTATCTGGATAAATTTGATATGGATCTGTTTCAAAGTATGCATTTTTTGGAGTAGTATATATTTCTTCATATATTCTATCTATATCAATTGCACTTGCTTTTACATTTGATACTGGAAGCATGTTTCTTCCTTCATATTTATCAGCTTTTATAGTATCATAATCTCTTGTTACAATGTTATAAATTATATCTGATTTTAATTCATCTTTTCTAATTACTAATCCATCTGTTCCTGGAGCTATATATAGATTTGTTCCTTCTATATAATAGCTTGGTTCAACTACAACTCCTGGTAATTTTGAATTTATGTCTTCAACAATATTATTTAACAATTCTTCATTATAAGAATAATTTAAATCAATATTTTTTCCAAACAATGAGTTAAATATTATTGCATAGTTATTTTGAATTATATTACCATCTCTACCAACATTAAATGCTTTATTTAGAGATTCTTCTATATCGTATTTAAACTCAATTTGTTCTGGAAGAATAGTTACTTCATAATCACCATATTTATAAATAAGTTCTGGTATTAATTCTACTTTTAACTTTTCTTCTAGTTCAGTTCTTACATCATCTATTTCTCTACCAGAAATATCAATTGAATGAAGTACTAAACCATTTAAAAATTTTGTATTATTAATATTAAATATTGCAAAAATAGTTGAAAATAAAATAATTACTATTAAGACTACTGAAATAATTATCATATTCTTCATTCGTCTTTTTTTATCTTCAATCATTTTTTTAACATATTCAGGTTTCTCATCTTTTAATATTGATTTATCTTTTTGTACTGCTAAAGCTTTCTTTTCTTTCTTCTTAGTCTCTTTTGTCTCAGTAACCTGTTCCTTATTATCTTCTAGTACTTCCTCATCAATATCAATTTCAACATCTTGTTCTACTTTAAAAACATCATCTAAAGCTTCATATTCTTTAATCTCTAGATTTTCTTCATTTGAAAAATTTTGATTTTCTGTAACTTCTTGTTTTTCTTCAAACACTTCTGTATTTTTAATTTCTACTTCTAATTTATAATCATCAGAATTTTCATTTTTTATTTCTTCTTTTGATTCTTTTTTTACACCAATAACAACTTCTAATCCTTCATCTTCTTCTGTTTCATTTTTATGTTTTTCTATAATATGTTTTGGTATAAACATTCCATTTTTTGAAGTAATATCTTGAGAACCTTTTACATCTACTTTTACCTTATTCTCGCTTTTCAAGCCATAGTCTTCTTTGACTATTTGACTATCTTTTTCGTTTAATTTTTCTTTATTGCTTTTCTTTTTAGATGCCGCCATTTAAACGCTTTCCTCCTAATTATATTACTTTTAAAATCTTATCATATAGTCATTTTTTGTGCAATATTTTTTTGGAAGTCTAGACAACAAAATAATTTAAATATATAATAACCTTAGAATATAATTAAACTTTATGATTTATGGCAAACATACAAAAGTTAAAAATTATTTTAATAATTAAAAAATAAAATAAGTGAGGGATTAAAACATGATAGGAAATATGATTTCAAAAATTAGAAAAGAAAAAGGAATTACTAAAACACAACTTGCAAAACAAACAGACATTAACATCGGACATCTTACACATATTGAAAAAGGTGAAAGAAATCCAAGCCACAAAGCACTAAAAGAAATTTGTAATGCATTAGAAGTTCCATATCAACAATTACTTTACACATATGATAAAGAACTTACAGAAGAACAAGTTGAATATGGTTATTTAAATCATATAACATACAACCAAATACCAGCAATTTCAAAAATCGATGAATATGTAACTTGCCCACCTGATTTTTCAAATGCATCTTTTGCATATAAAATTCCAGATGACGCAATGGAACCAATGTTTAAAGAAGGTTCTTATGCTTTCGTTGAAATAAATGCTCCAATAGAAAATAGAGCTGTTGGACTATTTAAACTAAACGGAGATTACTTCATTCGTAGATTACTATACAAAAAAGATAGATTCATCTTAAGAGCTGATCACAGAGAAGAACGTGATATGACAGTTACACCAAAAGATGATTTCCAAATTATCGGAAGAGTTTATATCTAAACAGTAGCGCCTTTAAAGGCGCTTTTTTTATTCTATAAATCCTCATTATTTTTACACTCTGGTTACATTTTAGTTACAATGATATTATATTTTTAAAGTACCTTGAATAAGTTATTCTTTATATACTATAATAATTTTGAGTTTATACATATGAGGAGATTTTATGGAATTAGTAAAAAATATATTTTTTAACACTGATAGATTAGTACCTGGTGCTAAAGTAAAAATTTCATATACTGGAAAATTTTTCCAAGATGCTTCTACAAATGTTTATATTCACTATGGTTTTGGAAGTGAATGGGAAGGCGTTGTTGATGCAGAAATGACAAAAACAGATCTTGGCTTCCAAATTGAAGTTGATTTATTAGATAAAGAAACATTCAACTTTTGCATAAAAAATGAAGATGGTGAATGGGATAATAATAATGATGAAAACTACATTTTCAAAATAGAAAAACCAGAAACAGGATTAATTGTTATTGATAATTATGGAGAAAAATCTCTTAGAAGACTTAGAAAGTCATATATTTTAACCAAAAAAATTAAACTTGCTATCTACAAATTATTAATTTCAATTCCAAAATTAATTTCTGGAAATTATAAGAAAAAATTAACAGATAATGATTAGTTACCAGCTAATCATTTTTTTGTTTTAAAAGGGCATTTAAATCGTTTTTAAAGGTATATAAAAATCAAAAACGAGGATAGTTTTTCTATCCTCGTTTAGTTTCTCTATTAATATAATTATGTAATAACCAATCCACCATTTGGAGATATTACTTGCCCTGTTGTAAACTCATCTTCTAATAACCATTTTACACATCTAGTTATATCTATTGGTTTACCAATTTTCATTAGTGGTGTCTCTGCTTTTATTGCCATCCATTCTTCTTCAGTTACATTTTTATTCATATCTGTATCTATAGCACCAGGAGCAATTGAATTTACTCTAATATTAGATGGACCAAGTTCTTTTGCTAATGCTTTTGTTAATCCATCAACTCCTGCTTTTGCCATTGAATATGCAACTTCACAAGAACCGCCTGTTAATCCATATATTGAAGAAATATTTATAATGCATCCTGAATGAGCTTTAATCATATATCTTGCCGCTTCTTGTGATGCAAAGAATACTGAATACATATTTGTTTTTATCATTTTATCAAATTCTTCTTCAGTTATATCTGTAAATAACTTTTCTTCAGAGATTCCTGCATTATTTATTAAAACATCGATTCTTCCATATTTCTCAACAGTAAAATCTATAAGCTTTTTAATTTCATTTACTTTAGAAACGTTTGCTTTAAAAATATCTATTTCAATATTTTGTTTGTTTAAATCTTCTTTAAGTTCAATTGCTTTATCTTCTGAAGCATTATAATTTGCTACAACTTGATATCCGTTAACAGCTAAGTTATAAGCAATATTTCTTCCTATACCACGGCTTGCGCCTGTAACTACAACAACTTTACTCATTTATTTTTCTCCTTTAATATGGAAGTGGTGGTTCTTCACTTAATTTTACAACTACTACCCCATTTATAATTTTTATTGAATTTTGAGATGGGAACATTTCCATTTCCTTATATTCATCACTAGTTACTAATTTATAATAAGTATCATGATCACATAGATTAATATCTAATCCATAAAACACTCTCATATAATTATACCATGTGCCTATTTGTCCACCATATGTTCCGTGGAATACTGTATTATTTGCAAGTTCTCCAATTGTATAACCATATAAATTCATTGTTCTTGGATAATTATTATTACCAATAATACCAGCTAAACAAAGTGGCATACTTTTTTCATATCCTTTTGTATTTTCAATTCTATCTAGAACTCTCATTGTTGATGAATATGCTTGATTATATGTTAATTTTAATGCTGAATATGAAGCATTACTTGCTAAATAATATGTACCTGTTATGCAAATAGCACCTAATATCATCATCCATTTTGAAATATTTAAAACATCTTTCAATTCGAATATTGCAAAAGCAAATGGAATCATTAAAACTAATTGTGCTCCAGTTAGTGGATATATCTCCACTCCAATTGCAATGATATTTATTATATTAAGTCCAAATGGTAATGCTATTAGCATTCCAGTTGATAATACTATTTTTAATATTTTTTCTTTTTTAGTATCGCATTTTAATTTTATAACTCGAATTATATATGCTAAAACAAGTCCCACATAAAACATTGCATACCATAATTGTCTACTATAATTTGAGTTAAGTACTATTTTATCTGTAAAGAAAAATTGTAAGAAATTTTTATATGTACTAATAAATCCAGTTCCAAATGAAGTAAAAATTGCTGATATACTTAATTGATTTGCTCCTAAATAACTAGCCATATCTATGCCAGCT
The DNA here is from genome assembly GCA_045613965.1 of Candidatus Scatovivens sp. Lineage (GTDB taxonomy): Bacteria > Bacillota > Clostridia > TANB77 > CAG-508 > Scatovivens. Next base: position 5,431 of record JAZLBY010000017.1, on the reverse strand, counting down.
ATTTTTTGTAAAACCATTGTTAAAACGTAGTATAAAATGCCACCTACAAGTACAACTCCAACTGTTTTTCCAATATTAACAAACACATCTTTAATTTTAGAATCATCTTTTAAAAGTTCAATTATTGAAAGCATTATACAAAGTCCAATAGTCACTCCCATATAACTTGGATAAATACTTAGTGCAAATGCAAAGAAAAATGTTGCTAATAACATTCCGATTTTCTTATATTTAAATTTATAAATAAACCATATAGCCATAATAGTTAACAACATATCCAGACAATATGCAACAGTTGTGTATACATATAACATTGTCGCTGTTAAACAAGGTGATACTACTAGTATTATTCCTGTAAAAGCTGCTGAATATTTAGATTTAAATCCAAATATATCAACTAAAAACACAGCCGCTATCGCCATAAAGAATATACACATAATTGTTGTTATACTAGGAACCGCAATAAAATTATTTAATCTTTGTGCAAACTCTATCCCCCATCTTCCAAGTGATAATTCCCAATCACCAGCTCTAGAATATTGCATTGAATTCCAAATTCCATCTTGGCTCATAACCGTTTCTGTAATCATTGTTATGTGAGTTATAACTCCAAATATTAAAGCCATTAAAAAAGCAACTCTTTTATTTGAATCAAACCAACTTAAAAATTTTTCTAAGACTTCTTCTGGTACTGGAATCTTAATTCTCTTCTTTTCTTTTTCTTCCATTTCTAGTCTCCTAATTTTTTTAAAATTAATCACTTTAATTATAAAATCTAAAGCTATTAATGTCAATATAATTGCTTTATTTTCAAGGGTTTTCCGTAATTTAAAAGAGGGCATTTATTGCCCTCTTTTTCTTAAATATTTTCCATATACTTTCTTATAATATCACTCACATCTAAAAATGTTTTTAGATGCGCATAATATTCATACAATGGTTTAAACCCTCTTGATTTATCATATAAATTAGGTTCAAATAATTTATCACCATATGATCTAATATAAATGTATTTTCCTTTAACTATTATTTCAGGATATGTTCCATATTTTTCATGAATTTTATATAAGTCATAAAACATTCCATCATGTACTAGTTTTTCAACAATATTACCATATACATCATAAACTTTAAATTTCTTATCAAATTTATCATATCCAGTTTTAAAAGAATTCATCTTATAATTTTCAATTTCACTGATTGCTCTTATTCTTAAGTCAATTTCATCATTTATAGCTTTATCATAAAAAACTCCAAACAATCCTGTAAATTCACCAATTACTTTGTCTACTCCAACCAAATTTGGATCAACATTTCTTACATTTATATCTACAATTGTTGCAGCCATTGTGTCATCTAAATTACCTTCTATGTAATCTTCTGTATCAATTTTATATGGATATTCATTTAATAAAAAACTAGAATCCGCATAAAATTGAAGATATTTCTTTTGTTGCATTGGATAAGTAACATTATATTCTAAATTAGGATTAATTTGTTTTATTAGTTCTGGAATAATCTCTCTTTTAAAAACTTTCTCATATTCCCACTTTCCTTGAACTGTTTCTTTATTAGTTAATACAATTCCTGCTAGTGCGAAAAATAATATTATGAAAGGCAAGCTTGATATTGTTCCTACATTATAGCCATAAAAAGAAACTAAATGTATTATAGATACAGTTAATAAAACAAAAGAAAATGTTCTTATTTTTGAATATTTTAGTGCTTCATATTTAACATCTTCTATCCTAGCTAAGTCTTTTTCTTCTAAGTACTTATATATTCTTTTAAACTCTTCTGGATATTCACTATATTCTCTTTCATCGTAAGCAAAATCTGGGTTTATTATAGATGTTATAAAAGCAAACATTATTGATAAACAACCAACCCCCATAATTAAAAATATTGTAAAAATTATTTTGAATTCCTCAAACCCTTGCATTGGTGTTTCCATCATTATAATTGCAATCATAATAGATAATACTATAAATATTATAATACTACTAGCAACTTTCTTTTTATCAATTTTCTTCTTCATTAGCAATTACCTCTAATTATAATTCTAAGATAATTATATATATCTTTTTTCACTTAATCAATCAATATTAGTGCAAAAAATAAAAGAGGTTTCCCTCTTTTATCCTTATTAACATTCTATGAAATTTCTTGTTATGTGAAAAATATCGAAAAACAATTTATAATGTTGATAATGTTTATAAAGTGTTTTTCTTCCACCTGTCATATCCATTAAGTCTGGCTCAAATACATTTCTTAATGGTATTTGAATGTAAATTTCACCTTCTCTAATTATGATTTCAAATTTACAATCATGTTTTTTTCTTAAATCCATTATTGCATCTAAAAATCCTGTACTTCTCATTGCAACTACAGCATCTTCATTTGATGTATATACTATAAAATTTTTATCAAACTCTTCATTTCCTGTTATAACTTTTAAACAATCTAATTTACCATAATCAGGACTTGTTCTTATTGAAATCTCTTTCATGCTGTCATAATTTACATTTTTAAAATGTGCAAACAATCCGCCAAAAATTTTTACATTTTCACCTTCAGAACCTTCTTTTGATACTAACACATCTGCCATTCTTACAGTAATATCTGCAACAACTAAACCTTCAATAAAATCTTCTGATCTTATATATTCAAAATCCCTTGAAAATTCAGAGCGTTTATATAAAGTCTCATATTCTTCAATTTTATCTGGATCTATTGCTACATAATTTAAATTATTATTCATTTGATTTAATAATGTTGGTATAATTTCTTTTTTATACATATATACAAATTCATGAATATCTTTTTCAACAATTTGTCCAAAAACATATACAAATATTAAAGATATTATAAATGCTCCTGGTCCTATATAATAAAGTGGTTCCCATAAATCTCCTATTTCTGAATATATTATAAGAAAAGCTAGTACCATTATTATAAAGGTAATTCTTCTTAAAAATGTAACTATCGCAAGTTTCTTTTGAACTGTTCCAAAATCTAATAAATTTCTATCTTCCATATAGTGTAAAATATTATTAAATTCTTCTGGTGCATTAAAAAAATTTGAATTTACTCTTTGTTCAGTTGGATACGAAATTTCTTTTACGAATAGTACTGTTAAAAAAGTTACCGTATAACAAGACTCCGTTAAAAATATAAATCCCCAAAAATCATCTGAAGAAAAATCTATTGCTGATTCAGATAATGCAAACACTGCAATCATTCCTATAAAATATAGTATCAACCAAAATAACTTTGTTTTCTTTTGCATACACTTCTCCATTATTAAATATTATAGAATGATTATATCTATATTAAAAATTTTTTTCAATAAAAAAAGACAGATATTTCTATCTGTCTTTGGAGCCGCTAGTCTTAATTGAATCTTCTATTTCTTTTATTTCAAACACTCTAGAGTTAACGGTAGATATTGGGAGACATTTTATGAATATAATTTTATATATTTGAATATAATAATACAAAAAGCCGGTACATTTCCAAAGTTTTTGTACTGATAGTACAAAAACTTGACTTTTTCACACAAAAATTGTATTATATATGTATAGGAGGTTGATTTTATGATAGATAGACCAAATTATATAAATGAATTGATTAAATTTAAAGACAAAGATCTAATTAAAATAATCACCGGAATTAGAAGATGTGGTAAAAGCACTTTAATGAATCTTTTCAAAGAATATTTACTTCAAAGTGGTATAGATAGTTCACAAATAATAAGTATAAATTTAGAAGATTTGAAATACAACTTTATACAAAATTATATGGATTTATACAATTATATAACTGAAAATTTATTAGAAAATCAAAAAAATTATATATTCATCGATGAAATTCAAATAATTCCAGAATTTCAAAAAGTTGCCGATAGTTTGTACTTAAATAAAAATATTGACTTATATATAACTGGTTCCAATGCAAAGCTTTTATCTTCTGAACTTTCAACATTACTAACTGGAAGGTACGTAGAAATAAAAATGCTTCCGCTATCTTTTAAAGAATTTATATCATCAAAAGATATAACTGATTTAGAAACATTATATAATGAATATATATCTTTGGGATCATTTCCTTACACAACACAATTAGAGGAAGATGAAATTAGCAGATATTTAGGAACTTTATTTAATGACGTTATTATAAAAGATGTAATGATAAGAAAAGGAATTACAGATGAATCAATGCTTAAAAGTGTTGCTGCATTTGCTTTAGATAATATAGGGAACTTGTTATCTAGTAACAACATTGCAAACACTATGACTAATGACGGAAGAAGTATAAATGTAAGAACTGTTGAAAGGTATTTAGAAGGGTTTATGGAATCATTCTTTTTATATAAAGCTTCTAGATATGATGTAAAAGGAAAACAATATTTAAAAACAGGAGAAAAATATTATGTTTCAGATTTAGGCCTAAGATATTTTATGCTAGGAAGAAAACTTGGTGATAGAGGTCATATTCTAGAAAATGTAATATACTTAGAATTACTAAGACGTGGATATGATGTTTATATAGGAAAAGTAGATGATTATGAAGTTGATTTTGTTGCTTTAAATAGTGAGGGTAGAATATATGTTCAGGTTTGTGAAACATTAAGAGATAATGAAAATAAAACACTAACTAGAGAACTAAATTCCTTAGAAAGAATACCTGACAATTACACAAAAATAATTTTAACACTGGATAAGATGCCACTATCTAATGAAAATGGAATAATAGTTAGAAACGCATTAGATTGGTTATTAGATAAATAATTAATATAAAAATGTCGCTTTAGAGCGACATTTTTCTTTTTAAAACGACATTTTATTAAAATAATACCGGAATTTTTTTAATTTTCTTCCAGTATTCTTATAATACCGGAAGTTTTTTTATTTTCTTCCGGTATTGCAAAAAAACCGGAAAAAGTTCCCGGTTTTTTACTATATTTTATATTTTTGTACTTTAATACAAAAGTTGCTATTTTTTCAAAATTTTTTAACTGCTAATACAAAAACTTTCTTTAATAAAAATAAAATAAGACAGATATTTCTACCTGTCTTTTGGAGCCGCTAGTCAGACTTGAACTGACGACCTACTGATTACAAGTCAGTTGCTCTACCAACTGAGCTACAGCGGCAATATTTAATTTTCATTGTCACCTTCATAAAAAAAGTGGTGACCCCTACGGGAATCGAACCCATGTCTCCGCCGTGAAAGGGCGATGTCTTAACCGCTTGACCAAGGGGCCATAAAAGAAAATCTTGAAGATTTTCTTTGGTGAGCTATCCGCGATTCGAACGCGGGACAACTTGATTAAAAGTCAAGTGCTCTACCATCTGAGCTAATAGCCCATACATTATTTGTATGACAGCCTCGAAACGCGACTGCCTTTATATATTACACTATTTTTTCA
>JAZLBY010000016.1:0-43286 GCA_045613965.1 Candidatus Scatovivens sp. | reverse complement strand
GTAATATTTCATCAATTGTAAATGATGATAAATCTGTACCAGCTTTTAACATTTCTAAACCATAAACTTCTGGATCTAATCCTGAAATTTTAGCTAATTCTTCAACAGCTTTTCTATCTTCATCTGTTGTTGTTGGTGATTTTAATAAAAGTGTATCAGAAATGATTGCTGATAACATTAAACCAGCTATTTTTTCATCAATTTCAATTCCGTTTTCTTTATATAATTTATACATAACTGTTTCTGTACATCCAACAGCTTCTGCTCTATAGAATAATGGGTATGATGTATTTAATGCTATTTTATGATGATCAACAACTTTTAAAATATTAGCATTTTCTAAATTCTCTACTGATTCAGCAGGGCTATTGTGATCTACTAAAATTACATTTGCACCATCTTCAACTTTTTCAATTAATTCAGGAGCTTCTAGTCCTAAATGATTTAAAACATATTCTGTTTCTTTATTAATATTTCCAAGTCTACAAGCAACAGCTTCACTATTTCCCATTTTTCTTTCAAAGTTAGCCATTACTAAGCTTGATGTGATTGTGTCTGTATCTGGATTTTTATGTCCAAAAATATAAGTTTTTCCCATTTTAATTTCTCCGTTTCTTTTTTAAAATTTGTAGTTATATTATAACAAAATCTTACAAAAATCAATATTTTTCACACAGAAGGCACAATAATTAATTGATTTCTTTTTTTATGTTGTCAAGTTCTTCATTAAGTTCTTCCCATTCTGTCATTATATTATTTATCTCTTCATCTATATTCGAAATTTGACTATTGATATCCCCAACTTTTACATAATCTGTGTATATCTCTTCTCTTAAAAGTTCACTTTGAAGTAATTCTTTCTCATTTTCCTTAATCATTATCTTTTCTTCTAATTTTGCTATTTTCTTTTCCACTTTTTCTTTCTCTTTTAGTGGATTAATATATGTCTTTTTCTCTTTATTTTTTTGCTCTACTTTTACTTCTTTTTCTGCCTCTTCATCTCTTTTTTCTAAATAATATTCATATCCATAATCATAATATTTTACATCTTTACCATCAAAACAAAGAATTGAATCAGCAATTTTATTAACAAAAAATCTATCATGTGAAACAAATATTAAAGTTCCATCATAATTCTTAAGCATATCTTCTAATGATTCTTTTCCAACAATATCCATGTGATTTGTAGGCTCATCTAAAATTAAAAGGTTAGGACCTCTCTTCAAAATTTTACTTAATGTTAGTCTTACCTTTTCCCCACCTGAAAGCATACTAATTGTTTTAAATACATCTTCTCCATAAAACATAAATGCAGCTAAAGAATTTCTTACTTCTGTAACTGTAAGATGCGGAAATTCATCATAAAACTCATCAAATACTGTTTTCTCAGAATTCAATAAAGCCATTTGTTGATCAAAATAACCAATCTCTACATTATGACCTACGTCAATTTTTCCACCAAGTGGATTTATTTGTCCTACAATAGTTTTTAATAAAGTTGATTTTCCAGTACCATTACTTCCAATTATTCCAAGCTTTCTTCCCTTATATAATTTAAATGATACTTCTTTTAATGTTTCATTATAACCAACTTTCAAATTTTCTACAGCTAATACATTATTTCCACTTTCTTTTGAAAGTTCAAAATTTGTTTTAAATGTTTTTAAATCGTATTTATTTGGTTCTTCAACTTTAACCATTCTTTCAATTTGCTTTAACTTAGATTGTGCCATTCTTGCTTTTGTTGCTTTATATCTAAATCTTTCTACAACCTTAGTCAACCTTGCAATCTCTTTTTGTTGAAATTCAAAATCTTTTAATTGTCTTTCATAATTAATTCTTTTTTGTTTTTCAAAAAATTCATAATTTCCTGAATATTCTGTTGTTGCTCCATATTCGATTTCATATACTTTATCAACAATCTTATTAATAAACATTCTATCATGAGATACAATAACAACTGCTTTAGAATAATTTTTCAAATAACCCTCAAGCCATTCAATTGTAGTAATATCTAAATGGTTAGTAGGCTCATCTAAAAGCAAAATATCTGGTTTGCTCAAAAGAAGTTTTATAAAAGCTATTTTAGTTTTTTGACCACCTGAAAATTCTGATATTTTCTTATATTTATCTTCTTCTTTGAATCCAAACTTATTAATTGCAGTCTCATACTCTTTTTTATATGTATATCCATCTAAAAGCTCATATCTATCTCTTGTTTTAGAATATTCTTTAGCAAGTTCTTCTGTAGAATTCTCATTCATTTTTATGACTAAATTCTCAAGTTTTTGTTCTATATCTTTAATCTCTTTATAAACCTTTAGAATCTCATCAAGCATAGTAATAGAATCATCTTCAAAATCGATTTGCTTCAAATATCCTATCTTTGGACTACCTTCTTTATAAATATTAAATTTCTCATCCCCAATTCCTTCTGATAACATTTCATTATTAATTATTGCATTTAAAAGCGTAGATTTACCAGCTCCATTTCTACCAACGATAGCTACCTTTTCTTTACCTTTAACTTCAAAATTAATCTCTTCTAAAATAGTTTCAGCACCAAAAGAAATTGATCCATTAGTTATTCTAAAATTCATATTCTCTTCCCTTAAAATTTAATAAATCTTAAACATTATACTACATTTTTTATTAAAACAAAAGAGCATTTTCCTCAGTAATTGCAAGTTATTTAAAAATTTGATATACTTATTTTGTTATGGAAAAAGAAAGATATAATCATTTAAATAAATATTTGAAAGAAAAATTTGGTGAAAGGACACTTAAAATTTGCATCGATGCAGGTTTTACTTGTCCTAATCGTGATGGAAAAATTTCAACTGGCGGATGTATTTTTTGTTCCGAAAAAGGTTCTGGTGAACACATCAAACATAATGATATAAAAAAACAAATCACAACTCATCTTGAAAGTTATCGTGGAGAAAGAGCTAATAAATTTATCGCATATTTTCAAAATTTTACAAATACATATGATACTATTGAAAACCTAAAAGAAAAATACGATTCATGTTTAATCGATAACAGAATTGTTGCATTAGCCATTGCTACAAGACCAGACTGTATAACAGAAGACATAGTAAAATTATTAGCTAGTTATAAAAATCGTTTACATGTTTTCGTTGAACTTGGACTTCAAACATCTAACGATGAAACTGCAAAACTAATTAATCGAGGTTATAATTCAAATGTATTTACTGAAGCAGTAAAATTACTTAACCAATATGATATTGAAGTTATCACACATATTATGGTTGGACTTCCAAATGAATCTTTTGAAGATATAAAACAAACGGTAGAATTTTTAAACAAGCATAATATTCAAGGTCTAAAAATTCATTCATGTTATGTAGTTGAAAATACAAAACTAGCAAAATTATATCAAGATGGAAATTACTCTCCTATCTCTTTAGACGAATATTTAGAATATGCAAGTTATATCATAACTCATATTAATCCAAAAATAATTCTTCATAAAGTTTCTGGAGATGCACCTAAAGATTTGCTTATAGCACCAGAATGGAATTCTCATAAGAAGTGGATTTTAAACGGATTAGATAAATTATTAAATGATAAAAATCTTTATCAAGGAATGTATTATAAAGAATAAAAAAAGAGCAGATATACTGATTAAGTTATATCTGCTTATTTTTTATTTTAATTTTCTTATTTTTGCTACATAAAAACCTTCATACAATTCTGTTGGTTTAATACATAACGTTCCATCAATTTTACTTGGAAGTAATGGTAATTTATCCATCCCTTCAAACTCAATTTTTACAATCTCACACTTGGCTGTTGCCATAGCTTTTTTTACTATCTCTTCATTTTCTTCTTGTAAGATTGAGCAAGTAGAATATACCATTTCTTCTCCAGCTTTTAATATTCTTAACGCTTTCTTTAAAAGAGCAAATTGTGCTTTAGTTGATTTTTCAACTAAAACTTTTGTAAAATATTTATTTAAGTTTGGATCTTCTAAATACAATGTTCCACTGCCACTACAAGGACTATCTAAAAGTATTTGATCAAATGAAAAGAAATCATCGATTTGTCTTGAATCTTTTTGCATTACATATACACAACTAGCTCCTTGTTTTTCTAAATTATATTTTAATTTTTCAATTCTAATATTATTCATTTCACAAGCCGTAATATGTGCCTTATTATTAGAAAGAGCTGCCATTTGTGTTGTCTTTCCTCCCGGTGCTGCAGCCATATCTAAAATATCTTTTCCCTCTTTAGGCATAAGTACAATCGGTGGAATCATAGATGATAAACTTTGAAGATATATTTTTCCATCCTTATAAATATCCATCTTTTCTATATCTAATTCATTTACATTTTTTAATATAAATGCATCTTTACTCCATGAAGGATTTTCATATTCTATGTTTAAACTATTTAATACATTTTCTATTTCTTCTTTATTTGATTTTAATGTGTTTACTCTAAAAGTAGTAACTCTTTTTTTAGAATACCCATTTATTATTTCTTCAGTTAATTCTTGTCCATATTGAAGCTTTAATTTATCAATTAAAAATTCTGGTAAATTCATTATTATCTCCTCATTTTTTTATCACTTTAATTTTAAATTCTTTTTAAATTTTTGTCAAACATCTTAAAAAAGTGAATCAGCGGGGGAAGTCCCCCGCTTTATGTTTTGTTACTTATTCATCACCTGTCTGTAGAGTTCCGGATTGATCGGTTTGATATCTTCGATGGCCTGGACGACCTCTGCCACAGTTACGTTTTCACTGATAGCAACATCTTCGAAGCTCATCCCCTGCATGATCATTTTGGCGTATTTTGCCATTACCTCATGCCGTGCATCCACTTCCTCAGTAAACTTGCGATTCAAACACATAATATAGCCCTCCTCATTTATTGAAAACCATGTTTAACTAGTAACATATATATTATACCATATTTTTAGCAAAAAATAAAGACTACAGGTTTTTACCTATAGTCCATACTAATTTTAGTGATTAATAAATTCAATTAATTGTGTTTTATCAAAAGAACCTACTCTTCTTCTTAACTCTTTTCCTTTATAGAAAACTAAGATTTGTGGGAATGAATATATATCTTCTTTTAGACATAAGTCTTCCGCTTTATCTCCATTAATTTTAACAAACTTATAATCTAAAAATTCTTTAGATGTTTCTTCTAATATTGGTGTTGTTGTTTTACATGGACCACACCAATTTGCATAAAAGTAAACAATTACTCTTTTTTCTGTAGCTTTCATTACTTCTTTATCAAATTGACTCTCTGCAATTTCATACATTCTTACATTTTCACTCACTTCTGGAGCTGCTGCAGGCTCTTTTGCTAATACAAAATATGCTACAACACCTACAATTATTAATGCTACAACAACTACTATTGCAATTATAGCACCTCTGTTACTATTTCCCATAACTTGTTTCCTCTTTTCCTAAAATATTATTATATAAATTCCCATAAAAATTAATATAAGTCCTGAAATTATTTTCACTTTACTAAAATTCTTTTTAATAAAATCAAACATATTTTTTAATTTTTCAATGCATATTGCAGATACTATAAATGGTATTCCAAGACCTACTGAATAAATCACCATTAAAATTATACCTTTAACTAAATCTTGACTTGATGCTACGAGCATTAACGCTGAACTTAAGAATGCTCCTACACATGGTGTCCAACTTATAGAAAATAACATTCCAAAAATCATTGCTGTAAAAAAATTAAAATTTTCAATTTTTATTTTAAATTTTTTGGTCTTATTTAAAAATCCAAGTTTAAATATTCCCATGTAATTTAAACCTAGAATTATTATAAGCACTCCAAATATTAACTTTAAAACATTAATATTTCTGCTAATAAAATTACTTCCAACAGTGTTAATCAGAACAGAAAATCCAACAAACACAATTGTAAAACCAAGTACAAATCCTATCGAATTTAAAAGAGTTCTTTTTACATTCTTCTGCTCTGTACCTGCAAAATACGAAATATATATTGGAAGCATTGGTAAAAGGCAAGGCGATACAAATGTTGCCAAACCTTCTAGAAATGTTAATACATAATCCATAAAATTTCCTTTAATTATTAAATATTTAAATTATCTAATACGTTTCCTTCTACATTTTTAAGAATTAATTCATTATCATCCCAAACTAAATAACTATTAGTACTCATACCTTTTGGAAGTGATATTGAACCAGGATTTGCAAAAATAAATCCTTCTTTTCTTTGAATAAATCCTTGATGAATATGTCCATAAATTAGTATTTCGAAATCATCATAAGGGATATTCTCAATATTATATCTATGTCCATGAGTAAAATATACATTTTTACCATTTATATTTTCAAAAATATGATCTTCAAAAGTAAATTCTGAAATCATCTCATCTACTTCTGCATCACAATTACCACGCACAACCATTAACTTATCTTTATAAGAATTTAAAATTTTAGCAACTTCCATTGGTGAATATTCTTCTGATAAATTATTTCTTGGACCATGATAATAAAGATCTCCTAATAACACAATCTTATCAGGATTTTCTTTTTCTATAATTTCTCTTATTTTCTTTGCATAGTAAAAAGAACCATGTATATCTGAAAATATTAAAAGCTTCATTATTTTGCTCCTAAAAATGTTATATTAATTCATTTGTAATTATATCATTAAGATTTTAAAAATACTACAATTTTTAAAAATAATATAAAAAGCTTTTTACATTTAAGTTCGTTGACATTTTGCGTAAAAATTAATATACTTTTTCTAGATTATAATTAGAAATTAGGAGATTTTTATGAAAGTTGCAATTGGACAAGATAGTCATAGATTTGATTTTGAATCAAAAACAAGAAAACTTATTTTAGGTGGAATTATTTTTGAAGACTCTACCCCACTTGCTGGAAATAGTGATGCTGATGTAGTACTTCATTCAATAACAAATGCAGTATCTGGTATTACATGTAAAAATATTCTTGGTAAAATCGCAGATGATATGTGTAAATCTGGTATAACTGATAGCGAAGAATATCTTAAAGAAGCTTTAAAATATTTAAATGAAACAATAGTACATCTTTCTATTTCAATCGAATGTAAAACACCAAAAATTTCTCCTAAAATAGAAGAAATGAGAAATAATATCGCAAGAATTTTAAATATAACACCATCACAAGTTGGAATAACTGCAACAACTGGTGAAGGTCTTACAGAGTTTGGTAAAGGAAATGGAATTAGTTGTTTTTCAATAATAACAGTTGATTAGGAGAAAATATGGACACAATATATAAAAGAGCTTATGCAAAAATTAATTTAAATTTAAAAATATTAGATAAAAGAGAAGATAATTATCACAACATAGAATCAGTCTTTCAAAGAATTTCTCTTTATGATGAACTTTACGTATCTAAAATACCAGAAAAGAAATTTGAACTAACATGTAATATCAAAGAATTAGAAGGCGAATCAAATATTCTATTTAAAACATATGAAAAATTTAGAAAACTTTTTGATTTACCAACTGGTATATCTGTAAATTTAATAAAAAACATTCCAACACAAGCCGGACTTGGTGGTGGCAGTGCAGATGCAGCAGCATTTATATTCGCACTTAATGAATTATTCGAACTTAATCTTGGGCTTGATGCTTTAGAACTTATTGGTTCAACACTTGGTGCAGACGTAGTACCATGCATGCATCCCCTATGCTATGTTTATGGAACTGGAACAACTGTACAACCATTTTCATCAAAACAACAATACAAACTATTAATAGTTAAACCAAACTTCGTATGTGATACAAAATTAATGTACGAAAAAATTGACATCATTAATAAAAATAATAAAAACAATAATATTGTAAAACCGGAGCCAAACACTCCTTCTCTAGAAGAAAAATTAAATAATAGCTTTTTTGCTAATATACTTGACGACCTTGAAATGGAAATGCTATTAGAAGAACTTAGCTTCTTAGGAAAAATTGGTCCATATAAAAACAATATATACAAAAAAGATAATAATAAAGATCAAATACAAGTTAAAGATCAAAGAACTCTTGACATATTAACTGTATTAAAAACTAACGCCCCTATATCATCACTACAAGGACTGTTAACTAATGATTTTGAACAAGTTGTTGATCAAAAAAGTGAACTTTTAGCAATAAAAAAAGACTTAATATTACACGGTGCAATAGCGCCATTATTAACAGGATCAGGTTCTTGTATATTTGGTATATTTGAAGATGATAAAGATTTAGATAATGCCTATAATTATTTTAGAAAAACTTATAACTATAAATTATTTAAAGCAAGCTCAATGAATTAATTTAAGGAGACTAAAAATGAAAGACAAAAAAGTAACAGCTATAATATTAGTTGCCGGAAATAGCACAAGATATGGACAAAATAGAAATAAAAATTTAGAAAATATAAGTGGTAAAACAATATTAGAATATAGTTTAGATAAATTTAACAAAAACCCTAATATAACAGATATAATCATCACTTGTAAAAAAGATGAACTTGAATTTATAAACGGAATTATCTATAAATCAAGATCATTAAAACCAATAAAAACAGTAATTGGAGGTAACTCTCGTAAAGAATCTGTCTTTAATTCTATTAATAGTACAGACAGTGATATAGTAATAATCCATGATGGCGCTCGCCCTATGATAAAAGATTCTTATATTAATAATTCTATAACTGAAATGAATAATTATAAAGGAGTTACAATCGGAGTAAAATCAAAAGACACTATCAAAATTGCTGATGAAAATGGAATTATAAAATCAACTACAAAAAGAGAAAATACTTGGATAATACAAACTCCACAATGTTTTGACAGACTAACTTTAATAAATGCTCATAATCATTCTAAAGATGATACTTCAATCACTGATGATTGTATGCTACTTGAAAACTATGGAGAAACGGTAAAAATTATTCCAGGTGATTATACTAATATAAAACTTACAACTTATGATGATTTAAATATCGTTAATGGATTATTAAAAAATATATCCTATTAATTGCACCAAAAATTGCTATATGATATAATTTAAAAAACAAATAAATAGTGAGGAAATTATGGAACTAAACACTAAATTTAGCCTTATTATTGATAAGCTTAATAAAAAAATTACTGAAATAAATATCTTACTTTCTAAAGATAATAGTAATGAAGCTTTAAAGAACGAATTAAACTTACTTTTAAAAGATAGAGACTTATTTTTTAAAGGCACAAACGAAGAACTAAAAGAACTTATCGATAAATATGGAGAATTAATAAATGGATAAATTAGATTTTGAGTTATTAACTCAAAAAATCGCATCACTAATTGAATATCAAAAAAGTATCAATCCAGATATAGAAGCATTAAGTCCAAAACACGCTCCCCTTTTTGCTCAAATTATCTCAAACTATGATTTAAAAAAATTAGTTTCAGATGAAAAACCAAAAGCTGAAATGATTTATTTAGGAGCTCCTACTGGCGCTGGTAAAGATACATTAGTTAGAAAAATAATGCAAGAAAATCCAGATAAAGATTATGTTGTTTTAAACATGGATATGTTTAGACATTATCATGATGAAATTATAGGTGAAGATCAATCTATTTCTGATAAAGATTTTGCAAAGAAAACAAATCAAACATCTTATGCAATTTATTTTATGATTCAAGAAATAATTTTAAATGAATTTCCTGGAACTAACGTTATAGTAACAGGAACTATGAAAGATTTAGAATGGGTTAAAGAAATTGTATCAAGATATAAATCTGCAGAAAAAACTAACTATTCTATTTCACTTGCAACATTGGCTGTACCAATTAACGAAAGTGCATTTTCAATCTTCGAAAGATATCTTCATATGGTTGACACAAGAGATTCTTCTGGTAGTCCACTTAGATATACAGATTTAGCATATCATAATGATACAACAAAAGAGTTTATTTCAAACGTACAATTCTTTGAAGATGACTTGCATAAAAATGGATTGGATAGTTATTTTGACTCTATAAAAGTATATAAAAGACATTTAAACATGTTTGATTTATCTGAAAAAACATTAATTTATGATAGTACAAATCCAGATCCAGCAAGATGTGCAACAGCTCATATTCGTGATATCATGTATTCAACTCAAGCAATTACTCCAAGTAGAATCACAGGACTTTTAAATCTTGTTAAAGATAATAGTGATTATTTAAAATCACAAGGACTTTATAAAGATGTTTTATATGGAATTGAACAAACACTTCCAATGTTTAACAGATCAAATAAAGACGTTGAAAAATAAATAAACAGGAAACGGTGGCAAAATTCTTTGCCACCGTTTTCTTTGTTCAAAAAATAGTTCCTAAATAGCGTCTCTTCGAGCCTTTTCATCAAGATCTTCGTAAAGCACCATGGATACCTCTTTGCCGTCATGTTCAACGACATAAATTTCACCTTCAACAGGTAAATATCCGGCGTCTTCAAAAAGATCACGTCTGACATCCATCATTTCACAAGGTTTGGTTGCGAAATCTTCAGGGTTGCTATCCTCAAAAGGAATAAGTTCTACTTCAGCCCTTACATAATTTCTACTGACCTCCCCTACACTCAAATAACTAATCATCATTTTCCCTCCAGTTCTGCCATTTCAATACCACTTCGGTAATCTCCAGGTTCACAACTAAATTTGACATCAGTTGCTGTTATGGTAAGAGTTACAGTACCAGACTGATCTGTTCTGTATATCTTAATACCACGTTCTTTATACCTGTCCATGATTTCTCCAATAGGATGATCATGCTTATTTCCTATAGCAGTAGATACAAGACCATATTCAGGACTGACCGCATCCAAAAATGCATCGCTGCTGGATGTGTCACTGCCATGATGGCCGACCTTCAAAATCTCTGCGTCAAGATTAACACCAGACTCTAAAAGATCTTTTTCAAGTGATGTCTCAGCATCTCCAGTGAAGAGAATATCCATCTCTCCAAAAGATACCATAAGAATTGTTGAGTAATTATTTACGTTGCTCGGATCAGTGTCGATAGGTCCAAGGACTGTCATTGTTGCATCTCCTAATTCAAAGACATCTCCAACCTTAGGCCGTATGACATCATAATTAGGATATACAGATTCAAGTGACTTGTACCAGTTTGCAGATACCTTACCTTTTTTTACGTCTGGAACTACGAGCTTACCAACCTCAATTCCTTGAATGACTTCTTGCATACCTCCCATGTGATCATCGTGCGGATGCGTTCCGAACACATAGTCAAGTCGAGAAATATTCAAGTCTTTGAGATAAGCGAGAATCTCGTCTCCATCAAAACGTGTGCCACAGTCAATGAGTGCTGTCTTTCCATCTTGGATAAGTAAGAAACTATCCGCTTGTCCAACATCAAACATGATTACTGTGAGTGCTCCATCAACCAAGACTTCCGGTGAGTTATCACCAGTACCCTGAGAAGGTTGTGTTACCTGAGTTGATGGTGTGTTGGTGTCAGAAGGTAAAAAGTCTCCCAGTTCCCAAATCCCAAAGGCAGAGCCTATAAGGATCACAATTACTGCGAGAATCGTTACTATGGGGTTCTTTTTCTTCCGACCGCTTTTGTCATTTGCCATATGCGATTCCTCCTTCTATTCTTTTTAGAACCTTACTATTATACCAAGATTTTGGGCATTTTACAAGCATTTTGACAATTATCGAATTCTATATTAACTTTATGAATAATTTATGCTAGAATTATTTTATAAATAATTTTAAGGAGATATTGCTATGACTAATTCAAAAGAATATCTAGAAAAACAAGTTACAGTAAAAATAGATCGTCCACTAGGTTCATCTCATTCTGAAAAATATCCAAACCACATCTACCCTATTAATTATGGATATATCGAAAATACTATTAGTGGTGATGGCGAGGAATTAGATGCTTATATTCTAGGAGTATATGAACCAATACAAGAATTCACCGGAATTTGCAAAGCTATTATACACAGATTAGACACTAATGATGATAAACTAATCGTTATGCCAGAAGATAAAAACTACACAAATGATGAAATTATAGCTTTAACAGAATTTCAAGAAAGATTTTTCAAAAGCATAATTATTAGAGATAATAATTATTTAGAGTTTTCGAAATTAATTCCAGAATTATCTGTAAGCAATATAAATGAATCACTAAAATTCTTTAAGTGTGCTGGTTTTAAAGAAGAATATTCAAGACCTGAATCAAAGTTTGTTTTCTTATCACTAGGAAAAGTTCAATTCATGATACAAGAAGAAACAACTAATGATAAATGGGAAATTGAAAAACTTACATATCCTTATGGAAATGGCATTAATTTCCAAATTGAAGTTGATGATGTTTTAAAAATCTATAATAATTTTAAAAATTCAGGATATAAAATAGAATTCGAAATTGAAGAAAATTGGTATCGTCAAAACGGTAAACTCCTTGGTAACAAAGAATTTCTAATCCTTTCACCAGATGGATATTTATTAAGATTTTCTGAAGATTTAGGTGAAAAATAATTATCAAAAACAACGCAAAGCAGGCTCTACAAGCCTGCTTTTTTGATTTTTTTGCTTTTTTATGATATAATTAATGTATTATACATATTAGGAGGTTGCATCCATGGCTATCAGACATTTTGACGAAAAGTTTTCCGGTTGGGGAACTCAAACACGTGACGGTGGAGTCGCTGGACTGGATGGATATACTAAAGATCGCGCTGAAGAAGTTGCCCGTGAAGTTCGTGCAAACATGCAGAACACCCGCGGCATCATCGACATCAAGGTCAATGTTATCCCTATGGGTAATGGTAAGTTCCAAGTGCACAACACCAGCACCTACGAATCCCGCTACTAATCCCTCACGTACCTCACTTTAGAACAAATTTGTTCTTTTTACTGGACTCTAAGAGCTTGCTCTTGGGGTCCTTTTCCCTTGTAACCCTACCCACAGTTGATTTTTATCGATTTTTATGATATAATAATAGGTAGGAACTTTGAAACCCATTTTGCAGGAAGGAGAAAAGACAATGAGAACCCTTGAACAGTACCTTGCAACGGCAAAGAACTACCTGTACCCAGAGAACGAAGACCTATATGAGGAAGAGCGGAAACGCATCCTTGAATTCGTAAAACTTCATAATCTGGAAGAAGATTTTCAAATGCAGGTAACCACAAATCATGCATGGAGAACTCTTAGCGAACACACCCAGCTGTTCTATTGCATCGACTCTTCTAAGACTCGCAAGCACAATGCAGCTAATGATGATGCAAATCGCTATCAGCCCGAAATCAGACTTATGGTCTGGAGCGGTGGTAGAGATCCCGTCATCAAAGTTGTAATGCCCTAAAGTCTTCAGGAAGGAAATTATGCCATTCAGACATGGCTGTCGATCTATGAGAACACGGAGGTTCGCTCAGCATGATTTAGGCGGGCTCCACTCAGGAGTCCGCCACTTTCTTTTTTATTTAATTATTCATTAATTTTATATAGCATTTCCGCAAAATCACTAAATATATAATCCGCTTTACTGTTTATCTCTTCCCTTTCAGAATCAGAATATTTATCATAAATTATAGCGCATTCTATACCAGCATTTTTTGCAGCTTCTACACCTATCAAAGAGTCTTCTACAATTAGAGCCTCTTCTTTTTTTATGCCTAATTCATCTAATATTTTAAGATGAACTTCTGGATCTGGTTTTCTTTTTTCTACATCTTCTTTTGCAAGAATTATATCAAACCAATCATTTAAAATACATTTTTCCATCATTTTCTTATTATCAGTATTATATCTGTCTAAATTCCATCTTCTTGTTGTAGTACCAATAGCAAGTTTATATCCTAGTTCTTTTAACCTTTTAATTACTTTATCTGCATTTGGTTTAAAATCAACAACATTAATCATATAATCAGCAGCAATTTCTTTTCTAAGCTTATATACTTCTTCTGCTGTATAATTAGAATTATATTTTTCTTTTAAAAATCTACAATATTCTAAATAAATATCTCCATCTTTAAATTTCTTTAATGTTTGATCTCTTTGAACTTGAATGTTAACATCATCAATAGTTCCATCCCCTATTTTTAAAATCAAATTTTTATCAACTTCATTCCAAATACCGACAGAATCTATTAATGTACCATCCATATCAAATATAATTAATTTTTTATTTTTAAACATATTTTGCCTCTTATTTTGTTCCAAAAATTCTATCTCCAGCATCTCCAAGACCTGGTACAATATATCCTACTTCATTTAATTTTTCATCAATAGCAGCACAATAAATTTGTACATCTGGATGTGCTTCTTGCAATTTTTTTATTCCTTCTGGAGCAGCAATAATACATAAGAATTTTAATTTTTTAGCTCCACTTTCTTTTAATGATTCAATAGCATCAACACCTGAGCCTCCTGTTGCAAGCATTGGATCTAAAACAATAACTTCTCTTTTATCTAAATCTTTTGGAGTTTTAAAATAATATCTTACAGGTTTTAATGTCTCTTCATTTCTATACATTCCTATATGCCCTATTTTTGCATTTGGCATTACTTTAATTAATCCATCAAGCATACCTGTTCCTGCTCTTAATATTGGAACAAACGCATACTTATCTTCATTTAATCTTTTTCCTTGCATTTTACAAATTGGAGTTTCAATTTCTTTATCATCAAGTTCAGCATCTTTCATTGCTTCATAACAAAGCATCATTGATAATTCTCCAATTATTTCTCTAAATTCTTTTGTACCTGTTTGTTTGTCTCTTAAAATTGTTAGTTTGTGTGAAACTAATGGATGATTTAATTCTACTACTTCCATTTTAAGCCTCCTTTATATTAAAATTTACTATTTAATGTCTCTGCTACACCATTTTCATTATTTGTTTTTGTAATTTCTTTTGCATGTTCTTTTACTTCTTTACATGCATTTCCCATTGCAACTCCCATACCAACAGCTTGCATCATTGATATATCATTTAAGTCATCTCCCATTGCAATTACATCATTAACATCTATTTTTAAATATTTACAAAGTCCATTTATAGCATTACCTTTTGAAGCATTACTATTAATTACATTCATACCCCAAAACTCTCTGCCCTCTTTTGTTGCTGATTTATATTTATTGTATATCTTAATGTCTGTTCTTCTTAATCCTGTCAAGTACTTAATTATTTCATCAACTTCTGCTTCTGTATCAGTAGCGATAGTAATTTGAAGCACTTTATTTTCAGCTAAAAATTTTTCATGATCTTCTTCAATTAGCATTTCTGTTGGAAAATAATATTTATCTGAATTAATAAATTTACCATATTTTGTATCTAATTTTATTACATAATCTTTCGCTTTAGCGATCTCATATAAATCAGATGTAAGTTCTTCTTCAACAGTCATTGAAAAAATTTCTTCACCTGAATCACAATCATATATTTGAGTTCCATTTGAACAAATTATATATCTACTAGCACCAGCTTGTTCTTTTAAAACTTTTACAAAATCTTGTTGTCTCCCTGAACATAAGCAAACCATAGCGCCTTTTTTACTTGCATTTTCTATTGCTTCTCTATTCTCTTTAGAAATATTTTTATCATCATCTAATAGTGTTCCATCTAAATCTAAAAATACTGCCTTGTACATTGTTTTATTTATCCTCCGTATGTTTTTTTATATAATATCATAAACCATATTTTACTTCTACTTTTTTTATTAAAAATCATATAAATTTCATATAATTTATAAACAAAAAGAAAGGTTATTTCTAACCTTTCTTTTCTATTTAAAATCCAATTCTTTTTCTTGATTCTTCTGCCTTTATTTCTGGTATATCCTCTTCAATAAATGTTATTAATCTATCATAATCATCAGTATTTCTAGTCTTCATAGCATGTTCAATAATAATTTTTTGAACTGTATTTTCAACAAATCTACCATTACCAAAGTTTTCAACATCTTTAGCTTTTCTAAGAATTCTTTCAACTTTAGCTCTTGCAGCTTCGTCAGATCTAAATCCTTTATCATTAACTTTCTTATCATAAATTTGTAATAACTCTTCAACAGAGTAATCTTCAAAGTCAATTTCATATCCAATTCTTGATTTTAATCCTGGATTTAAGTCCCTAAACTTCTTCATTTCTTCTGTATATCCAGCAAATATTATTATCAATCTACCTTGATAATCTTCCATAGCTTTAAGAAGTGTTGCTACACATTCAGCAGAATAACTTGCATTTGTACCATTATGTTCCATAATTGAATATGCTTCATCAATAAATAATACTCCATCTAAAGCTGATTCTATAATAGCTTGTGTTTTAGGTCCTGTTTGTCCTAAAAATTCACCTATTAAATCTTGAGATTGAACTTCTACAAGTTTATTTCTTTTTACATATCCTAAATTATAATATATCTCAGCAAGCAATCTTGCTACAGTTGTTTTACCAGTACCTGCATTACCTTTAAAGATCATATGCATATTAAAGTCTGGCATTCTTCCTAATTTTCTATTAAGTTCTATTACTGAAACAAATCCATTAATTGTTTCTTTTACTTTAGAAAGTCCTATTAATGAATTTAATTCTCCTAAAATATCATCAATGCCTCTTTCTTTATCTTTCTTTGTTGCTTCAAATACTTCTACATCATGATTTGTTATTACTTTTAATTGATATTCTTCTGTATAGTTAGCTGCATGTGTCATAACTAATCTATCAAATAAATTTTTAACAAATCTTGCATTACCGAAATTTCTTCCAACTTTATTTTTAGAAACGATTTTTTCTATTTTAGCACTTACTCCATCTTCTAAAGTAAATCCATTTCCATTTACTTCATCATAGAATATTTGCATTAACTCTAATTTTGAAAAATCAGGGAATTCAAGTTCATATCCAATTCTAGACATTAATCCTTGATTTGCATTAATAAAATCATTCATTTCTTTTGTATAACCAGCAAATATAACAACCAATCTATTCTTATATGTTTCCATAGCTTTACAAATTGTTGCCATACATTCAGCTGGATAATTAGATGTTCCTCCACCTTTACTTGCCATTATTGTATAAGCTTCATCAATGAATAATACTCCATCTAAAGCAGTATCTATAACAGCTTGTGTTTTTGGAGCTGTTTCTCCAAGGTGAGTACCAATTAAATCTTTACTTGTTACTTCTGTTATTTTATTTTGTGATATAAATCCAAGTTTATAATATAACTCTGCAAATAATCTTGCTATAGTTGTTTTTCCTGTTCCAGAATTTCCTTTAAAGATCATATTTAGATTTGCAAAACCTTCTGTATCAATTTTCTTTGAATACTCTAAATATTTTAATAACTCTTTAACATTATCTTTAACATCTGCAAGACCAACTAGACTATTAATATCTTTTAATATCTCGTCTACTTCTCTTGTATTTTCTTCTTTTGGAGCATCTTCTCCTATAAATGCATTAGTAACATTTAAAGATTTAAACTTATCAAAAATAATTTTATTATATAAATTGTCAAGATATGTTGTTTCAGCTATAACATTTGGACGATATGTAGCTTTTATATATCTATCAAGTTCACCTTTAAATGCATCATCTATTTGCATTACATTTTCAAGTCTTCTTATAATCTTTTCTTTTATTTTCTCTGCATCAAATCCATCAATATGTATTTTTCTATTTACTATTGTTGATTCAATTGCA
Source organism: Candidatus Scatovivens sp. (assembly GCA_045613965.1). GTDB lineage: Bacteria > Bacillota > Clostridia > TANB77 > CAG-508 > Scatovivens. The sequence goes on along the minus strand of JAZLBY010000016.1, from coordinate 25,553 downwards.
GGATGTTTTATTGTAACATCTTTAAATGCAGATTCACTTTCAACAAAAATTGTCATTGATCTTTTATTTCTTGAATGGAATTTTTCTATAGATGTTAAAAGTGCATCAACTCTATATTCGTTTAACATTTTAATTTTTTCAATGTTTTCAAATATAACTGTATCATTTTCATTATAGATTTTATCTACTTGCATTATCATATCTGTAGAATCTTTTGTTCTCTTTACAAGCATTTCTGTATCAACCCATAATGTTCCTTTATTTGTTATATAATTGAATGTTCTAACGTATCTATTTAATAAATTTATAACTTTATCAGCAATTATATTATTCTTTGTATAAAGACCAATATTAAAATGAATATATGGTAAATCTTCATTATAGTAATAATTTCTAACATAAGTTAAAATTGAAATAATTTCATTTTTTTCTTTTTCTGAACATTCAAGTTCTTCTACTAAATGAACATATTGATTATAATATGCAATTCTTAATTCTGTTTCTCTAAATTTTCTTTTATCTAAAAGAGCTTTAATAACTGTTCTTTCATCTAAATTGTTTCTAGAACATTGATATTTAACAAAAGCTGCAATTTCAAATGGTGATTGATTAAATATGTATGAATAATTCTCACTAAAGTTAAGTTCTGATAAATTAATCATACCCTCTATACCAATATTATCATTATAAAATTCATTCAAATTGTTAAATAATGAATTATTTTTTACATTAAAATCGACATGTCTAAAATATAAATTACCATACTCTTCTCTATCAATTTTTAGTACGCCAGAATTTAAAATCATTTCTGCACCTACTAAATCGATAGTATTTTTTACTTTTTCATCTATACTTCTTACAACCATATCTATTGTAATTTCATCTTTTGAATACTCTGGTATATCATGATTTGTAAGCATAGCAAAAATAGTTTTTGTATCAAATTTATTATCAGCAATACATTTCTTTATATAAGTCACAAGTTTAAATGGGCAAACTTTAATATTAGCATTACAATATGAACATCTTTGTCTTAAATCTGCATCTAAGTTATTTAAATTTAATCTCCATGTATTTTTATAATCTCTTAATGGATAACCTGCAAATGATAAGAATATTTTTTCAAGCATATCATTTGAATCATCAAATTTCTTAGCACATAACTTTAAGTAAGACATTTCAAGCACATTTGTTGGTTTATCTATGATTTTATCATTTTCCTTTACCTTTTCTGTAAGCATGTTATAAGCTAATAGATCAGTCTCATAAATAAATCTTGCTAAAAAAAGTTCATTACCGTTAAACTTCTCTTTCATAAATCTTACAAAATTTTCTGTTTCGTCCATTTTTACCTCACATCTTCTTTATCTTTTGATTAATAACTATTTTTTATAGCATCTGCTATAGCTTTTGTATAATTTTCTATTTCATTTTGAATTACTTCTAAATCTGTTTTTATATAACCAAGTTCTAATTGATAACATTCAATTCCTTGATTTGAATCATAATATTCATTTTTGCTATAAGCTGTATTTCTTCCATCTACATATGCCTCTGTTGCTATTCCTCCAACTTCTCTTATTGTATATGAATAAGGTGTAGTTGTTGTTATTGCATATGGCTCATATCCTTTATTTTTCGCTGATACAGCTAAATCTGCAATTTCTCTTTTTGTATATCCTCTCACATATACTCCATCGTGTACTTTAAAACGATTATTGTTTGAATATGTAAAACTTACATTTTCATCAATCTTTTTTGCTAATTCTTTAGCAAAATTTAAATTTGACTTTGTTGGTGAATATATTTCAAAACCTGTTTTATCTTGTTCTGCATTATTAATGTGTAAAGATATCATTAATTTTGCTTTTGAACTACAAGCTATTCCAATTCTACCATCAGCATCATACATATTGGTATATGTATATGAGTTTGTATTACTATCATCTCTTGTTAATTTAACTTTATATCCTTTTTCTTCTAATTGTTCCTTTAATCTTTTGGCATATTTTAAAGTTAAATCACTTTCTGTAATTCCATCTTTTGATTCTCCAGAATCTTTACCTCCATGTCCAGCATCAATTACTATGTCGTACACATCTTCAGGAAGTTCAGCTTCTGTTATATTTAATCTTATTATTTGATAATCTCTGTCTTTATATGTTTTATTTTCAAAAGCTACATTAACTTTTTTATATTCACCATCTTTGGCAAATGTATAATATTCAATCTGTTTATCTGTTCCTTTAAAATCCTTAAATGAATAGAATCTTGGTTCTACACTATTATTAAGTTTTAATCTTAAAAACATATAATACTCACCGCAAGGAAGATTATCTAAAATAATGCCTTTATTTATATTCTCTTTTGAAAAAAACTTTAATTTATTATCTTCAAATTCATATCCAAGTGTATATAACTCTTCTACTTCTAAACCATCAGTAATATATAGTTTTGCACTTTCTAAATTATCTTTATTAATATTTAAAATTTTTCCATTTATATTAATTGTTTTTCCATAAGTAAAAACATTTTCTGCTTCAGCCATTTGCACTTGTAGTTTTGAAAAAACATTTTCTTCAATTTTCTTTAATTGTTTATTTGGATTTCTTCTTTCTACTGTTAACATTATTCCATAGAAAAATCCAACTAAAACCAATACTAATATTAGAAAACTCAATCCCTTTTTTAGCATAGATTACACATCCTTTGACTTTAAATTATTTCACCTATTAAGTCATAATTTCTAACCGCAGTTATTTTACAATTAATAAAATCTCCTGATTTTACTTTTCCATTATTTTTTATGAATATTGTTCCATCTTCATTTGGAATATCCATATAACTTCTTGCACAAATAAATTTTCCATCACTTGAAAATCCATCAACTATTGCTTCATATGTATTACCTATTTTCTCTTCAAGTTTTATTTTTGATATTTGTTGCTCTAAACTCATTATTTTATCAAGTCTAGCTTGTTTTGTTTTTGGATGTATTTGTTCAGGAAGTCTTGATGCAGGTGTTCCTTCTTCTTTCGAATATTTAAAAGCACCTAATTTTTCAAATTTTGCTTCATTTACAAATTCATAAAGTTCAAAGAAATCTTCTTCAGTTTCTCCTGGGAACCCAAGTATTAATGTTGTTCTCAAAATAACTCCTGGTATTTCTTCTCTTATTTTATTAATAGTCTTTCTAATTGAAGCACTATCACTTTTTCTATTCATTCTTTTCAACACTTTATCCGCAAAATGTTGAAGTGGTATATCAAAATATTTACAAATTTTATCATTTCTTTTAACAACATCTATTAACTCATCTGTTATAGACTCTGGATATGCATATAAAAATCTTATCCATTTAAATCCATCAATTTTACATAGTTTGTCAAGTAATTCTGCAAGTCTTGATTCTCCATATAAATCAATACCATATTTAGTTGTATCTTGTGCTATTACAATTAATTCTTTTATTCCTTTTTTAGCTAACATCTCTGCTTCTTCTAATACATCTTCCATTTTTCTACTTACAAATGGACCTCTAATGTATGGAATTGCACAATATGTACATCTATTACTACATCCTTCAGCAATTTTTAAATATGCTGTTGTATCTCCTGTAGAAATTACTCTATCTAAATAATCTAATGTATTTTTTGATGTTGTTTTTTTATTTATTAATTCAGCGATTTTTTCCCAGAAATTATCATATTCATCAATGCTAATAAATAAATCTACTTCTGGAATAGCTTTCTCTAAATCAGCATTATATCTTTGTACTAAACATCCCATAGCAACTAAATATTTGCAATTTCCAGTTTTCTTATATTCTGCCATTTCAAACATTGTATTAATTGCTTCTTCTTTAGCTGATTCAATAAATCCACAAGTATTAATTACAATTATTTCTGCATCTTTTGGGTCATTTACTATTTCAAATTTTTCTTTTCTAAATACCCCTATACACATTTCTGTATCTACTAAATTTTTGCTACATCCTAGCGATACGAATCCTACTTTCATTCTAACTCCTACTAAATTATATATCTCATTATTTTTAGCATTTGTAAATTAAATAAACATAGTTATAAGCATTGCTATAACTACTCCCGGTATTCCGAATAATCCTGTTAAAAGTACTGTCCACCATTCTACAGTAACAATTATTCCAAAGAATGCAAAAATACCAAGTACTATTCCACCAACTATTGAATTTATAACAAATCTAATAACAACTTTTAGTGGAAATGTTAATATTTTTAATACTATAATCAAAAGTACTAGTCCAATTAAAAATGATCCTATTGTCATATTTTTCCCTCTCCTTTTTTATAGTTTTAGTCATTATATATTATATCTTAACCAATATTTTTTTACAACAAAAAATATGCTTAAACTTCCATTTTTTTCCTTAAAATAAAAAGCGATGGCAAGCCTTTCTAGCTCGCCACCTTCTTTCCTCGCAAAGCAGTTCTTTGCCGTTTGTTTCAGTGATTAACGCTTCAAGCATTTAGGTATTATTTTTTTCGAACATATAGCTATGAACTGTCATAATAATTGTAATCAAGAACATTATGCAAATAGACAGAATCATAGCAAGTGCTCTATTATAAATTACTCTCCCCATTAAGTCGAAAAAATCAACCATGCTCAGCACCCAGATAAATAGTGCTACACCAATAAACACTGCAGATAGGCTGACCTGAATTTTCCTATCTCTTTTTTCTAAGATTGCGGTTGCAATGCATTTTGATGCTCCATACAAAAAGAATATTGCAAGAAGCAAAGGCATTAAACTTTTAATAATTTCAAACATCTTATCACGCCTTTACATAGTTATTTGCAAATACAACGCTAATCACTGATAAATCAACTCTTTTTACATGAGTCAACTTTAATATTATAGTCCCATTTCCCTTAAAAGTCAATATTTTCGGGATTTTAAAAGGATGGAGCTTATTACTCCATCCCTTTTTCTAAAATGTTTTTTTGCTATTTATATGTTTTCTTGTTATTTCCATTAAATTTAATTTTGTAAATTCTTCAACTTGTATCTTAGATCTATCTTTTTTAGATTCTTTTACTATTTCATTTATAACCGCTTCTTTTGATTCGTCAAGCTTCATATCTATAAAATCAATTATAATGATTCCACTAATATCTCTTAATCTAATTTGTTTTGATATCTCTTTTGCTGCTTCAATATTAACCGCTTTTATTGTCTCTTCAACATCTTTTTTACCAATAAATTTTCCTGAGTTAACATCTATCGCTACTAAAGCTTCTGTTTTTTCTATTGTTATAAAAGCTCCGCTTTTCAACCATATTTTAACATTTTTTGATTCTTCAATTTGTTTTGAAAAATTATTTTTTAACTTTATTTCTGGATCTATTTCTAATTTTGAATCAGAACCAATCTCATTTAAAATATTTTCTATCTTTTCATAATCTTCTTCATTTTCAACGACAATTCTATTTAAATTACTATCAACTAAATCAACAACAGTCTTCTTTAAAACTCCACCTTTATCATAAATTTTTTGAGGAATTTTTTCTATTTGTCTGTTTTGAATCATTTTCCATTTATCAACTGTCTTTAAGATATCTTCTTTTATTTCTTCTTCTGTTTTTCCTTCTGCAACTGTTCTAACAATTGCTCCTGTTCCTTCAGGAATATATTTTTCAACAATAGCTTTTAATCTATCTCTTTCTTCTTTACTCTCTATTTTTTGAGAAACAGTAGTAAATGTTGCATTAGGCATAAACACTATTAACCTACTAGTTAAAGTTATATGAGTTGAAAGACGTGGTCCTTTTTTATCAACAGCTTCTTTTTTTACTTCAACTATTAAAGGTTCTCCTGTTTTTATAAGTTCATTAATAGGTTTTACATTTATATTATCTTCTTTTGTAATATCTACCTTAGGTAAAACATCCTTAACATGAATAAATGCATTTCTTTTTTCCCCTATATTAACAAACGCAGATTGAAGACCAGTTAAAATATTTTGTACTTTTCCTACATAAATATTTCCCTCAATTGATTTATCATTTTCGTCTTCTTCATATCTTTCAACTAATTCATCATCTTCAAATAATGCAATTAATTTTTTATTATTATAATCACAAATTACTAATTCTTTTTTCATCTATTTTTCTTTCTTTTTATTGAATTTATTCATAGCTGAATCAACGCTATTTTTCACTATTTCAAGCACTGCCTTTGTTGCTTCTAACACACCTTTGTCAAGCACTTCTTTTTCATCTTCTGGAATATGACCAATAACGTGATTTATCATATCCATATGTTCTCCTGGCTTACCAATACCAACTCTTACTCTTGTAAATTCTTGTGTACCGATTAAGCTAGTAATAGATTTCATACCATTATGAGTACCTGGAGAACCATTTTTTCTAATTCTAATAAATCCTGGTTCTATATCAATATCATCATAGATAACAATTAATTCTTCTGGTGAAATTTTATAAAAATTCATCACTTCAACTAATGCTTCTCCACTTAAATTCATAAATGTTTGTGGTTTTAATAATATGATTTTCTCGCCATTTACAATGCCACTTCCATATAATGATTTAAACTTAGATTTATTTACTTCAATATTAAATTCTTTAGATAGATTATTTATAACATTAAAACCCATATTATGTCTTGTTTTTGAATAATCTGATTCTGGATTTCCAAGTCCTACAATTAAATACATAAATCCTCTTCTCCTTTATTATCTAACATATCTATTATACTAAAAATTGAATAAAATTACAATATAAAGAGGCTAATACATTGAATTTCTAAGGGAAAACTGTTATACTATTTCTTAGAGCGATCTTGCTCTATAGCAACTTGTTTCATTACTATGAACAATTATAAGGAGGACAACAATGCCTCATAAACGCAAAAATCGGCATTATCTTTTGTATAGATACAAGTGCCAATCAAAGGTACCTTATCACTTATACCGAAGCTGTTTCTGGGGATTCTTGGAAAACTATCCCAAAAAAGAAACAATGAGTTGTCTAGTAGGAATCTTATCCTTTATCCTGACCAATGTCATTCTTGTAGCAGTGCTTTCTACCATAATTGTATTGCTCACATGAAATGCAAACCATTTCCAATGCTGGAAATGGTTTTTTTATTATCAAAAAAGGCTAGCATTTTATGCTAGCCTCTTTAATTAATTGTATCTTTCATCTTCAACCATTTTTATTTTTAATTCATCCCAAACTTCAGTTGCTCTTAAAAATTCTTTATAATGTTTTTTAACATTTTTATCATAATCTTCAAGTTCTGTTAAAAGACATCCAAAATCACATGTTTCAAATGCTGTATTAATTTTTGGAATACTATCTTCTAAGTTTTGTTTTGTTTCTGCAATGATTTTTTTATAATCTTTATTTTCTGTAATGAAATATAAAAGTGGTTTATATTTTGTCCAACCAATAGTAGTCTTTAAGAATCTTTGCTCAATTCCTGTATCATCTAATGCAATTCTTCTTAATACTTTTGGGAATTTATCTTTCATAAGTCCAGTAAATTTTAAGAAACAATCATGGAAATGATATGTTGGTACTCTTAAAACTTTTGCATCTTTCATCGCTAAAGCACAAGAGAAAAATGTATCTTCACCTCTTGCTCCAGGAGGATTATAAAATGCTGGTATCTTATCTAAATGTCTCATATTTAAACAAATTCCTGAACCTAAAACGAAAGATTTTTTACCTATTTCAGATAAATATTCTGGTTTTCTAGTATGTTCAGCAATATCTCTTTCTGCATAAGCCATACTTGATGTATCTTTTCTCGCAGCTTGTGCTTTCTCCCAGTTAATAACTTCGTTTTCTAAACCATCGATAAACTTTTTATAGTCTTCTTCTTGAATATTTTCATCATATTCAATATATGGAATAGGATTCATAAATCCACATCTATATCCCATAGTAACTTCAGCATTTTCAATGTGTTTAATATGTTCTAATATATTTGTTTGTTTAATCCACTCTAAATCTTTACCTTCTTTTACACTAGCTAAAGGATATTCATCATCATCCCAGAATAAAAGATAATCAATTTTTCTTTTTAATGCATAATACATAATTGTATTTCTAGCTTTTGCATATCCTTTACCAAGTAAAAGATCTGCATCAGCAGGAGCTACATCATATTTAGAAATAATTTTTTTCTTTTCTTCATCAATACCTTCTGGAGTAATATATTTTATATCCATATTTTTGTATACTTCAGGTAAAATACCATAAAAGTCAATTCTTGTTGTAAATTGATATGTTAGGTCATATAGGATAAAGACAGTAAAATTAACTTTATAGTCTAAATCCGCAACTTGATCTACTAAATATTTATAATAATTATTAATTATATGACAAATATTCGGTCTACCAGTTATAAAACCAATTCCAAAATTTATCTCTTTCTTCATACTTCCTCACTCTCAATTATAACACTCTTGCTATAATTTCACTTTGATATTTTGAGTCGTTTACATCCTCGATATCAGTTCTTCCCTCTTTAACCTCTGTAACATATTTATGTTTAATTTTAACTTTTGTAGTAGCTTTCATTAAGAACCATTCATATTCAATATCAACGTGTCCGATATCAATTGTTCTATATCCTGCTTTATATAAATCATAAGCAAGAATAGTTGCTGTTGGTCCTAATGCTAAAAGTATCATTTTGTTTTTATCAACTTTTAATACTTCGTTATATATTTTTTCATAAATTTCAAATGCATTTTCTGATGGGCATATAATTCTTTCAATAGATTTCATATTATCGAATAAATCATTTCCAACACCTAATCTTGAGTGTTCACCTTCGATAATAACAACCTCTTTTCCATCCCATACTTGTTTTAATTTTTTAACATAATCTGCTTTTGTAGATTTATCTTTATAATCTAAATAAAATCTAGTAATTTGTGCAGAATAGAATTTTTTATTTCTTTTTAAAACATTTACTAATCTAAATTTAAACTTATTTACCCATTTAGGCCAGAATTCTGTTGCAAATCCAGTATATTCATCACAATATTCTAGATTAAAAACATTTGGAATTCCGATTAAAATTCCATCATCTTTAGATTGAACAACTTCTTTTAATCTTTGAGCTAATTTTTCGTCATATTTTTGATAGTTCATTCCAATTTTATAAATCATATCGAATTCACCATCACCTAATCTAGCAATAGATTTATTAGTATTAATAAGTTCATCTAAAGTTTCTTCTGGTGTAGCAATATCATAATGTCCCATTACTTTTTCAGCTTTTGCTATAAATTTTCTTTTTTCTTTATTTAGTTTTAAATTCATAAAATTCTCCTTTTATCTTTCGAAGTAATTATGCTCACAAGTTCTCAAAAGTCTATTCATAATAGCAAATCCAAGACCTTGTTTTTTTACACCTTCGATAAGAATCATTTTAGGTTTTATTTCATCTGCTTTTCTCAATGCCGAATATATATTTTTTGCGTAATATTCTAAATCATTTCTATTTCCCATTGAAATAAATCTATCATCATCTACAAGTAATTTTTCTTGATGTTCTCCAAATCCAATGACAACAACATTTCCTTGGAACTCTTTAATAAATTTCTTTAAATAAAAAATTTGATCTAAATCGTTTTCACAATACACAAGCATACATTTTGACTCTGGAGCATAATGTCTATACTTCATTCCAGGAGATTCAACAATTTGTCCAACTTCTGTTTTTGTAAAAACATTTCTATCTATTCTTACTTTACCTGCAACTTTTTCAATTTGTTCTGGTGTTACAGCACCTGGTCTTAAAATTACTGGTACTTCATCAATTACTCTTACTACCGTTGATTCTAATCCAATTTCTGTTTCTCCACCATCAACAATTGCAGATACTTTAGATTCTAATTCTTTTCTTATATCTTCAATCTTAGTTCCACTTGGTTTTCCAGAAATATTTGCACTTGGAGCTGCTATTGGGCAACCCGAAAAAGTAATAATACCTTTAGCAATAATATTTTCAGGAATTCTTACGGCTACAGTATCTAAACCAGCTGTAACTATATCTGGAACTATAGGTTTTCTCTCCAAAATAATAGTAAATGGACCAGGCATAAATTCATCTATTAATATCTGTTCCATTTCAGTTATATTTTGTGCTATATCTTCAATTTTTCTTCTATCTGCTAGATGAACAATTAAAGGATTATCTGAAGGTCTGCCTTTAGCAAGAAATATTTTACCTACCGCAGCTTCATCTAATGCATTAGCACCTATTCCATATACTGTTTCTGTTGGAAAGATTACAAGCTCTCCGTTTCTTATTAAATTACATACTATTTTTAATTCTTCTGTATTTGTTTTATCTTTCCAATTATAATACATAAAATACAACCTCAGACTATATTATACTACAAATTTATGTAAATTGTCAAACAGGCGAATTGCCGTTTTCGCCTGTTTTTAACTATATTTAAACGCTTTTTATTTTAATTTCAAAATACTGTCATCTCACTATGCTAAAGTGAGATTTAGTCCTTTTTTCTCTCTTTTTCTACCACTTTGATTTCTTAATGAAATCTTAATCTCTAAAATTACCAATTTTACTTATTAGTGATTCAATACCATTAGATAAATAATCATTCCACAAATCTTCTCTTTTACTTGGAATAGCAAAGTTTTTAAAACAATTATATGGTTCACAATCTTCTCTATTTATTTCCATATAATCTATTTTATCTTTTATCTGATCAAATAACTCCAAACCTTTTTGATTATTTATTAATATTAATGATACTCCTTTGTTATCACCAAAACTTTCGGCAGGACCTTTTCTATATCCCCAAAAGTCCGCTAAACTTATATCTCCTATTCTTTCAAACGATTTAAACTTACAATCATAGCAAGATTGTCTTAAACTAATATCATCTGCAAATAATGAGTAATATAAATCTCCATCAACATGACTAGAAATATAAGTCTCTCCATTTTCAAAATCAACTTTAATATTTTGTGTTGATTTTTCTGTTTTATATCTAAAATTAATTTTTATAATTTTTGAATTATATTTATTTTCTAAATATTTTTTATAATCTTCAAATACGCCCGGGCTTGGAACGCCATGACATACAACATCTATCAAATATAAATTGTCTCTTAATTCTTCATTTAAATTTAAAGCAGCTTGTACTTGACAAGGTGTCCCTGAAAAAATTACTTTTTTCCCTTTTTTCAAATCTTCTTCAAGAGATTCATATATATTTCCTACATCACTTTGTACATATTTAGATTTCTTTATAGGTTCAAATTCAGTTTCATTTTCTGCTTTTATATGAACTACTTTATTTTCATCATTAAATGCAGCACCATATACACTTCCACCATTTTCAAATATCTTTTTAGCAAGTTCTAAAAAAGTACCACCTGAAGAACTAGACATTCTAACATCAAGCTCTTTATTTTTACAAGCATATATTCTAATAGGTTCTACTTTTACAATATCTGTAAGTTCTGGGCACACGCTTTGACACATTTTACAATTAATACAGATTTTTTTATTTATTTGAGGTTCAAAAAAACCTCTATCATTCTTAACTTTTTCTATAGCATTAACTGGACATATATTTTCACAAGCCATGCAGCCCATGCATCTTTCTATATTGCAAACTTTTTCCATAATTCTCCTTAACCAATAAAGTTTCTTAAATATTCTAATGATTCTTCTCTTTTTTCTAATTTAAATTTATTAATTCTTTCATAATCAACTTTATTATCAAATATTTCATTTAAATCTTCTACATACATACCATTTCTTTCAGAAATTTCAAATCTATCTATAATGTCATGTACTTTTGCATTTGTATTTGGAAATACTACAAATTCTTTTTCCAATATCATCGCAAATAACAATCCATGGAATGTATTAGTTATACAATAATCTGCATTCTTCATATATCCTAAGAACTCAAATACATCTATTTTTAAAGCATCACACCAATCTTTTTCAAATCCTAATGAATATACTTTTTTATTTTTAGATTTAGCAAATTCCATTATTTTTGAAATTTCTTCATTTGAAAATTCATATCCATAAATTACAATATAATCTTTTTCATCATTTTCTGGATATTTTGTATATTTTTCAAAACTATCAATAAGTAATGTTGGATCTAAAACAAGTGGTGCATCTATACCAGATACATCTTTAATCAATTTTTGTGTAACTTTATCTCTTGCTGATAATTTATTAAATTTTGAAAAATCAACTTTTCCATCATAATATTCAATTAATTCTTGGGCAGTTACTCCATTTGCACTTGGAGCATAAGAAGCAATTTTATCAGTATTTAGATTATAACCAAAATACTCTTCTAAATGTTCAAAACTTCCATTTTTTAAATTCCATAATTCATCACTACCAATAATTATTGCATCATACTTATCTAAATCTTTTTCATACATCTTTTTAGATATATTTAATGATTCTCTTGATTTATTGAATAGTTCAACATTTTTGGCTTGTTTAGTTGGTTTAAAATCTTTAAGTTTAATAAACTCTACTTCATGTCCCATTGATTTTAAAACTTCTTGAAGCGAAAACGCTTGTAACACAGCTCCAAAATTATTACCAAAATGTAATGTACAAATACCTATCTTTTTTATAGCTAGCTCCTTCCCATAAAAAAAGCAATATCCACTAACACAAGGCTCCAGATATTGCTTCAACTTATATATACAATATTTTTAATCTCACCTTAAATATTTATTCGCATGTCAAAACATCCCATAATCTTAGTGACTATGGAATCAGTACTATCATTACTATAAATAATCATATTAAGATTAATATTTCTTTTATTAGATATTTTTAGCACAAATTCGACCTCTTTTTAAATATTTCTAACAAATTATACAATATTTTTGATTTTTTTGCAATATAAAATCTCTTTTTACAATATTATTCCATTTTCCTCTTTTTTACTCTTTATTCCTATTCAACTGCACAAAAAAAGAACACTCTTTAACAGAATGTTCTTAAAATATTATTTTATTCTTCTTATTTTTGATTCTTCAGCTACTTCTCTTTTTTCATCGAAAGCTTCATGTTCTTCAGCAACCTCATTTGAAAGCAATCTTTGTTTGAAAAACTCTTTATATCCCATTGCAACTATTATAACCATAATTATTGCAAATGATAAAGCTTTCCAAATTCCACTATCCATTAATATAATAGCAAACATTCCAAATGTAGCACTTAAACCATACATAATTAATACTGCTTGTTTTTGTGTAAATCCTTTTTTAAGCATTTTATGATGTAAATGATTTGCATCTGGTTGAATAATTGCTTTTAATGATTTTCCTGCTATAACTCTTCTTATTATTGAAGATAATGTATCAAATATTGGAAGAGCAAGTACCATAAGTGGTGCTACAATTACGATAGCAGTATATGTCTTAGCTATACCTAATATAGAAATAATTGATAAACAATAACCTAAAAAGTTAGATCCTGTATCACCTATAAAAGTTTTAGCTGGATTGAAATTATATGGTAAAAATCCACATAACGCTCCACCTAATGCTGTAATAAGAACAATTGAAATAAGTGGTGAACCATTTAGTGAAAATATAATTAGAAGTGACAAGCAAGCTATCAAAGATATACCTGTTGATAAACCATCTAATCCATCTATTAAATTCATTGCATTAGTAATACCAACTATCCATACAACTGTTAATCCTGCATAAAATACTGGACTAGCACTTGCTATATTAAAGAATGGTATATCTAATGTATCAATTCTTACACCTGCTTTTACAACAACACATGCTGCTAAAAGCTGAGCAACTAATTTGCCTAGTGCAGGAACTCCTTTTACATCATCAATAAAACATGTTATGCCAATTATAAGTGCTCCAACCCCAAAACCTATAAGCTTGATATAATATGACTCAGCATTTAAATCAATCTTATTTTCCATAACCATAACTGTTAATAAATATACTATCGAAACGAAGAATCCAGCAATTACAGCTAGTCCTCCTAATCTTGGCATAGTAACTTTATTAATACGTCTTTCGTCTTTTGGTTCGTCTACCGCACCTACCTTATTAGCTAAGTTTATTGTATGTGGCGTTGCCATAAAGGCCGTCATGAAGGCGATCATAAATGCTATCGCTATATCTCCCCACATTTTCCTAACCTCTCAATTCTATTTCATATTCTCTTTTTCTATATCTTGTATCATTTGTAATCTTTCAGAATATCTTCCTCCTAAAAATTCAGAAGCTACCCATACTCTCATTATTTGAATCGCTTTACTTGTTGATAAATATGCTGCTGGTAATGCAAGTACATTTACATTTGAATGTTCTTTTGCTTGTTTAGCAGTTTCTTCATCATAACAAGGAGCACATCTAATTCCTTTAAATTTGTTTGCTACTATTGTCATTCCAAATCCTGTTTTACAAATTAAAATTCCAGACTCACATTCTTTTGATTGAACAGCTTTAGCAACTTGTTCTGCATAAATTGGATAATCTGTTCTTTCTTTACTATGTGTTCCGAAATCTTTATATTTTATCCCTATTTCATCTAAGTATCTTTTTAATTCTTCTTTTAATTCATAACCTCCATGGTCACAACCTAAAGCAATCATAAATTCCTCCTTAGTACGTATTATTTTGCCCATACTATATCATAGAATACCAAAATTTACAATATAAATGCGTGGAAGAAATGTGTTTTTTTTGTGAATTCAAGACTTTTTTAAGATTTAAACGACTTTTTTTAATAAAATACTTGATTTTTAAATATATACGTGTTAAAATGTTTGAAGTAAAATTTACTTTATGAACTAAGAGGAGGTGCAAATTAGATGCCAAACATTAAATCAGCTATTAAAAGAGTTAGCGTAATCGAGAAAAAAACATTACAAAATAATATGGTAAAATCTGCTTACAAAACAGCTGTTAAAACATTCGAAGCTGCAGTAGCAGAAGGAAATAAAGAAAAAGCAGAAGTAGCTTTCAAAGAAGCAGTTAAAAAAGTAGATCAAGCTTGCACAAAAGGTGTTATCAAAGCTAATACAGCTTCTAGAAAAAAATCAAGTTTATCTAAAAAATTAAATACATTAAAATAATCGTATGACCTACGATTATTTTTTTTACTTTTTTTCCAGTTATTTCATTTGTTTTATAATTATCAAGATGATAAACTTAAATTATAAAATATATTACTGGAGTCACTTATGAATAAAGAAAAATTATATATAAAAAATCCAAAGGTTATAAAACTTGTTGAAAAGAGTAATTTGTTGCTCTATTCATTATCTTTATTAGGAATATTTATATTATTTTTAAATATGCAATCCATAAATAATTTTAATACATATTTAATTGGTTTATACATAACACAAGCAGGAATCGTAGGAGCTTGCTTTAATTATATTTGTGGATTATTTTTTGATAATTTAGTAAGCTAAAATCCCCTTTTAAAAAACAAAAAGATTCTATCATCTACTTTGATAGAATCTTTTTACATTTATAAATATTTTTCCATTTCTTTAAATGGTTTTAAACTTCTATTTAACATTCCATGCATCTTAGCTATTGCCATTCCATAATTAGTTATTTTCTTATTTTCATCACTTGCGTGTGATAATCTATAATGCATTTCTCTTTGATTAATCATACATCCACCACAATGAACAATTAAATCATATTTAGATAAATCTTCAGGGAATTCTCCTCCAGAAGTAAACTCAAATTCAATATCCTTTCCCGAATATTCTTTTATCCATTTAGGCATCTTTACTGTACCTATATCTTCACATTGTCTATGATGTGTACATCCTTCTGATATTAATACTTTTGAACCATCTTTTAATTCATCTAATCCATTTACACCTTCTACTAATACTTCTAAACTACCTTTATAGCGTGCAAATAAAATAGAAAATGAAGTAAGTAAAATATCATCTGGAACTATTTTATCAACTATTCCAAAAACTTGTGAATCAGTAATTACTAAGCTTGGTTTTTCCTTTAATTTATTTAAAGACTCTTTTAAATTCTCTGGACTTGTTACTAATGCTAATGCATTTTTATCAATAAGTTCTCTTAACACTTGTTGTTGAGGTAATATTATTCTTCCTTTTGGTGCGCCTGCATCTATTGGAACAACCATAACAACTGTATCACCTTCATTTACTATATTCTCAAGTATTTTTTTATCACTCTTCTTATTTATAAATTTTCCTATTCCCTCTTTTAACTCTTCAATACCTTCTCCTGTTTTTGCACTTACTGCAAACTCATTATCTTCTAGCATTAATTCATTAATAGGATTGTGTCTATCTAATTTATTATACACAACAATATATGGTACATTTTTTGATTTTATTAATTTAATTACTTCTCTTTCTTTTTTTAAATTTATCTTTTCTAAATCTCTAACAATAATAGCTAAATCAATATAATTAAGTACTTGTTTTGCTTTTTTTACCCTTAACGCTCCAAGCTCTCCTTCATCATCTAACCCTGGAGTATCAACTATTACAACAGGACCTATTGGTAGTAGTTCCATTGATTTTTTTACAGGATCTGTAGTTGTACCTTCTATATCTGATACTATTGCTACATTTTGATTTGTTAAACTATTTATCAAACTTGATTTACCTGCATTTCTAAGTCCAAATATTCCTATATGAACTTTTTCCGCATTTACTATATTTGACATACTTTCCTCCTAGAAACGAAAATCTCTTCTATTTGAATTTTTAATATCTTCTATATTTTGCATAGCTATCTTTTTAACTTTTTCATGTGGTATTTTTTCTAATTCTTTCTCGATTAATTCAAAACCAATCTTTTTAGTTTCTTCAGATGCATAATCTACTAAATATTCTGTTAATGTCATAAGTGCATTTGGATGGCAACAATTTAATATTTGACCACTTTTGCATAAACTCATGAATCTATCTCCAGTTCTACCCTCTCTATAGCATGCTGTACAGAATGATGGAATATGATTGTTTTCCATAAGCCATCTAACAACTTCATCCAAAGTTCTTTGATCTGATACATCGAATTGTTCTGTATCATGTGGTCTTTCCTCTTCAGTATATCCACCAACAGAAGTACGAGATGCACCACTTACTTGTGAAATTCCAAGTCTTAATAATTTCTCACGAGTTTCTTCTGACTCTCTTGTTGATATAATCATTCCTGTATATGGTACTGCTAAACGAATACAAGCAGTTATTTTTGCAAAAGTCTCATCTGAAATTGAATTATCAAATGCTGTTGGATCGATATCATCTGCATGTTTAATTCTAGGTACACTTATTGTATGTGGTCCTACTCCATGAACAACTTCTAAATGTTCAGCATGCATTATTAATCCAGCAAATTCATATTTATACATTTCTAATCCAAATAATACGCCTAAACCAACATCATCAATTCCACCTTCCATTGCTCTATCCATAGCTTCTGTATGATATGCATAATCATGTTTTGGTCCAGTTGGATGTAATTCTTCATAACTCTTTTTATGATATGTTTCTTGAAATAATATATAAGTTCCAATTCCAGCATCTTTTAATTTTCTATAATTTTCTACAGTTGTTGCTGCTATATTAACATTAACTCTTCTAATAGCTCCATTTTTGTGATTAACACTGTAAATAGTATTAATACATTCTAAAATATATTCAATTGGATTATTTACTGGATCTTCCCCCGCTTCAATTGCTAAACGTTTATGTCCCATATCTTGAAGTGCAATTACTTCATTTCTTACTTCTTCTTGAGTTAATTTCTTTCTTGCTATATGTTTATTTTTAAAATGATAAGGACAATATACACATCCATTAACACAATAATTTGAAAGATATAATGGAGCAAACATTACTATTCTATTCCCATAAAATGCAAGCTTTATCTCTTCAGCAATTTTATAGATTTCTTCTATTTTTTCTGGTATTTCACAAGCTAATAAAACAGAAGCTTCTCTATGAGTTAACCCTTGACAAGTGACTCCATCTCCAGATTTTTTAGGACGAGCTTTTTCTAGAATCTCATCTATTAATTCAATATTATTTTTATTTTTTTCAGCATATTCTAAAGTTTCTAAAATCTCTTCATTATTAATAAACTCTTCTGCTTTTAATGATTTTGGATTATATATTGCCATACCTTTTTTTCTCCTTCTTTGCGTCTCCTCGACTACTTATAATTTCATAGCCTATTTTATTCATTCTTTCTTTTAAAATTCTAATATTTTCACCAGCATCAATTCCTGTATGCGCTTTCTTATTATATAGCTCATATTTACTTCGCACTGATTTTGGTGTTAAATTTGGCATTATTACATTAGCACCTGCCAAAATTGCTTTTTCATAACCTTCTTTGTCAAGTGTTCCAACAGCAGTTGTTGCAGGAAGCAATACAGCTGGTAATATTAATCTTACAATTGACAAAATATATAAAGTTTTAGATATTGAACCTGATTTTTCATCCTTGAACGGTGTATCTTTATGAGAAATAAATGGTCCTATACCACACATTTCTGGTTTCAAATTTTCAATAAATTTTAAATCTTTTGCAATCTCTTTATTAGTTTGATAAGGACTTCCAACCATAAAACCAGCACCTGTTTGATAACCAATTTGTTTAAGATTTTCTAAACATTTAATTCTAGTTTCAAAGCTCATTTCTACTGGATGAATTTTTTCATAATGATTTTTATCTGCAGTTTCATGTCTTAATAAATATCTATCAACTCCAGCTTCAAAAAGCTTCCTATAACTTATTTCATCTCTTTCTCCAACTGATAAAGTAACTGCTACATCAGGAAATTTAGCTTTAATTTCGCTTACTATCTCAATCAATCTATCATCTGTAAAATAAGCATCTTCCCCTCCTTGAAGCACAAAAGTTCTAAAACCTAATTCATATCCTTCTTTGCAAGAATCTAATATCTCTTCTTTTTCAATTCTATATCTATCACAATTTAAATTTGATCTTCTAATTCCACAATATAAACAATCATTTTTACATATATTAGAAATTTCTATTAAGCCTCTTACATATATATTTTTTCCATAATACTCTTCTCTATTTTTTCTTGCATATTCTGATATATACTTTTCATTTTCTAATGATTGATTATCAAGTAACATCTCATATTCTTCTAAACTTAAAGTGCGATTTTTATAAAGTTTATCTATTAATTCAAAACAATTACTCATTTGAAATCACATTCGAATATGCTGTTTTTACACTTATTCCTGGAAGTTTTCCTATTTTACCAGAAAGAGCAGAAATCTCATCTTGAGGTGCATCAATTGCAATGCTTATTATACTAATATTCTTTTCTCTATATGGTATCCCCATTCTTCCAATTATATATTTAGCATATTCATGTAAAATCCCATTAACCTCTTGAATTACCTCTGTGTTTTCCACAATTATTCCCATAACTGCGACTCTTTTTTCCATATTCTTTTCTCCTTTCTTGTTTATATAAAACAAAAACTGCGCCCAAAAAGGCGCAGCAAAATAAACGCTTATAAAAGCTTCGTTTTCAACTTATGGCCGCACCTTTCAATCAGATTAAATCTTTTTGTCAGGAACATATTTCATTTAAAGTATATAACATTTAATATAATTTTTAAATAGATTTGACAAAAAAAGATTCTACCAAATATTGTAGAATCTTTTTTATTAATTTTAGTAATTTTCAGCTTTAATTTCAAAGAATGATTTTGGATGTTCGCAAACTGGGCATAGTTCTGGAGCTCTTTTTCCAATAACAATGTGTCCGCAATTTCTACATTTCCAAATAGCATCTCCATCTCTTGAGAATACTAAATCACCATCAACGTTAGCTAATAATTTTCTATATCTTTCTTCGTGTTCTTTTTCAATTTTTCCAACAGCTTCGAAAAGGTAAGCAATTCTATCGAATCCTTCTTCTCTAGCTTCTTTAGCCATTCTATCGTACATATCTGTCCATTCGAAGTTTTCTCCTTCTGCAGCAGCTAATAAGTTTTCAGCTGTTGTTGGAACTTCTCCACCATGTAATAGTTTGAACCATAATTTTGCATGTTCTTTTTCATTATCAGCTGTTTCTTGGAATATAGCAGCAATTTGCTCATATCCTTCTTTTTTAGCTTTACTTGCAAAATATGTGTATTTATTTCTAGCTTGAGATTCCCCTGCAAAAGCCTCCATCAAATTTTTTTCTGTTTTTGTACCTTTTAATTCTGGCATAATTTAATTCCTCCTTAAATTTTATTTTTACAAGAATCACATAATCCTTCTAATGTGATTCCCTTTTCAGAGATTTCTATCCCTGTTTTTTCCATAATTTTTTCTTTCAATTTTTTATACTTAAAATCGAAATCTACATCGAAGATTTTACCACACTTCGTACATACTACATGATTATGAACATCTCTTATATAATCATATCTATCTGGTCCTACTATCATAGAAATTTTATTTATAAAACCGTTCTCTACAAGCAACCCTAAATTTCTATAAACAGTACTTCTGCTTACAGCTGGATCCTTTGATTTAACAGTCATATATACCATTTCTGCTGTAGGATGTTCGTATGAGTCTTTTATTACATTAATTATTTCTTCTCTTTGTCTTGAATAATTTTTCATAAAATCTCCTTTGTTAAAACTAGGAACAATTCCTATTTTTACAAAATCATTATAACAAGATTTTTTTATGTTGGCAAGTATTTTTTATAAAAAAAAACAAAAAATTCACAAACCGCTCGGCAGTCTGTGAATTTAATGTTGTGGCTAACAGCCTTTTGGCTATTACAAGCTATCTAAACGCATTCATAACTTCTAGATGATTGCAATTTTTAGAAAGAGATTTTTTTGCCTCTTCCATAATTGTTGCAATTTTTATCGTCCTGTTATAGCGATAACACACATACCATTTCATAAAGATCAGTTCTATTCTTTCATACCAATGATCGAACTCGTCAACTTCAAAAACTGTATGCATAGTATGCGCCCAAGACTCCATCTCTCCGTATGTAAGTTCTAAAGCTTGTTCTAGACAACTTAAGATGCCCCTCAATTGAGGAATATGAATGTCACGATTTTTAATCATTTCTTCCCGATCATACATCATTTTCCATTCATACTTTCGTGCAAGTTTGAGAAATCCACGAGCTACTCTCATAGTTTTCCCCCCTCTATTTCTTAATGCAAAGATTATAGCACGGTTTATTTATAATTTCAAACATTATTTTATGATACTTTCTCAAAAAACTTCTTTAATCTGCTTGATTTTGGTTTTTCAAAAATTTCTTCTGCAGACCCTTGTTCAACAATTTTTCCATCATCCATAAAAACAATTTTACTTCCTATGTCTTTAGCAAAACTCATTTCATGAGTAACAATTATCATTGTCATTCCATTATCTGCTAAATCTTTCATTAAATTTAAAACTTCACCAACCATTTCTGGATCTAATGCACTTGTTGGTTCATCAAAAAGCATCATTTTAGGATTCATAGCTAAAGCTCTAATAATTGCAACCCTTTGCTTTTCTCCACCACTCAATTGACTCGGATATTTATCAGCTTTATCCTTCAAATTAATTTTCTTAAGAAGTTTTATAGCTTCTTTTTCAGCCTCTTCTTTTGTTTTTAATTTTAATGTAACTGGAGCAAGCATTATATTTTCTTTTACTGTTAAATTATTAAATAAGTTAAAACTTTGGAAAACCATTCCAATTTTTTGTCTATACTCATCTACATTAATTTTAGTATTTATCTTATTTCCTTCAAAAACTATATCTCCAAGATCAATTGATTCTAATAGATTCAATGTTCTTAAAAAAGTTGATTTCCCTGAGCCTGATGGTCCAATAATAATTACTTTTTCACCTTTATCTACTTTAAAATCTATTCCTTTTAAAACTTCTTTACCATCAAAACTCTTAACTATATTTTTTACTTCAAGCATTTATTTAATCTCCTTTCAAATAAATTAAGAATTTTTGTAAGTACTATTACGATGCACCAATATATTAGTGCTGCAATTATTAATGGACAAAAATAATCATATGTTCTAGATGCGATAATATCTGAAGCTTTTGTTAAATCCATAACACCTATATAGCCTGCCACAGATGTCTCTTTTATTAATGTTATAAACTCATTACCTATAGCTGGTAATATATTTTTTATTGCTTGTGGTAAAATTATTAATTTTAAAGTTTGGAAATAATTAAGTCCTAAAGAACGTCCAGCTTCCATTTGCCCTTTATCAATTGACTCAATTCCAGCTCTTATAATTTCCGCCACATATGCTCCTGAATTTATACCAAAAGCTAACGCTGCAACTAATATTAAATTTAAATCTCTCACGTCTTTTAATGCAACATAGTAAATTATCATTAATTGTAGTAACACTGGTGTCCCTCTTATTATACTTACATACAATTTACAAAACTTAGATAAAATCTTAGCTTTTTTAGTCTCCTTATTGTATGAATTAATAATTGCAATAATCACACCAATTACTACACCTATAATAACTGAAATCAAACTTATTGCTAATGTATTTTGTATTCCAGTTAATATAAACTTATAACGTTCTTTTACAAATATTGCTTTATAGAAACTATCACAAATCTCTTTTAACATATTTATTCTCCTAAAAATTTAACTGTATATTCTTCTATTTTTTTATTGTCCATTAATTCTTTTAAAACTGCATTTATATCATCTAATAATTCTTTATTTCCTTTTTGTACTGCAATTCCGTATTTATCTACTAATAATTCTTTTTCTAATATTTTAAATTCTGGATTTTTAGCAACGATTTCTTGTGCTGGTAATGAATCTAAAACAATTGCTTCAACTTTATCAGCTTTTAAATCTTCTACTGCTAATAAATATTTTTTATGTTGTACAAGTTCTACTTCTGGATTTTCATCACTTAAAACTAAGTCTGCAATTGTTCCAAGTTGAACTGCAACTTTTTTACCATTAAAATCTTCTATTGTTTCTGCTTTACTTTCATTTTTTACAACAATTACTTGTTTTGAAACTGCATATTCAATTGAAAAATCAACTTCTTCTAATCTTTCTGGTGTAATTGATAGTCCTGCTGCTGCAAAATCCGCTTTTCCTGTTTTAACTTCATTAATTAAAGAATCAAAATCAGTATCTTTAATCTCTAATTCTTTCCCTGTTTTTTCTGCTATCTTTTTAGCTATCTCAACATCTACACCAACAATCTCTTCACCATCATAAAATTCATAAGGTGCAAATCCAGCTTCTGTTACCATTATTAACTTTTCTTTTTCTACTTCTTCACTTATTTCATTTTTTCCATTTTTATTAACTACTGCTACTAGAGCAAATAAAACTATTCCTATAACTAAAACTATTAATATATTTTTAAAATTTTTCATAACAAATTCTCCTTTTAATTTAATTTTTTATTATTTCTAACTTATCTCCTAAAGAATTTGTCTTCGTTTCCCCCAACCACTATAGAAGAATTTTTTGTAATTTGAACTTTCTTTCATGCCTATTCTCCTTTCTACTTTTACTTATAAAACATCATTTAGATGATTATATATATCAAAAAAGCACCCCTAGAAAATCTAGAGGTGCAATAATTTAGCACGGTACCACTCCAGTTGTTTATACCACAAATAAACTATAAACAACTTTTATAGTACCGAAAAATTATATCAAAAAACACCTCTGGAAAATCCAGAGGTGTCATATTTAACACGGTACCACTCTAGTTGCTTATACTTAAAATGTATAAACCACTCTTACCTGTAACGTAGGTTTACGTATTATTATACTCTTACTTTAGATTTACTATTTCATTTCCAATAATCACTCATGAGGTCTTTTCGTAATATCATCCACTGCTAGACTCACACCAACTCTAGCTCGCTGTAGTTTCATAATATTAGTACTCTCTCAATCAAAGTTTTTACTATTTATTGTTATTCATGATAACATAATATTTTTTGCTTGTCAAATTTTTTATTTTTAATTTGGTAATACTGTTGAATTTGTTTTACCTTTTCCTACTACTTGACTTTGTAAAGAATTCCATGTATTGGTTCCAACTAAACCATCTTGTGTTAATCCATTTCTTCTTTGAAATGTTAAAACTGCATTTCTAGTTTTTGCACCGAAAACACCATCTAATCCACCTGTATCATAACCTAATGTTGTTAATCCATCTTGTAAAATACATACATATACTCCTTTACTACCTTGTCTTGTTAAAGGATATCCATATGCAACTAATCTTTCATCAAAATGAACCCATCTTGGTGTTAAATTTGCTGGTTCTATATAATTCCATATTCCGGTTGAAATTGCTAAATTTCTCATTTGATTTCTACTGACTTCATTTAAATTTTGACCTACATCAAACGCAAGTCCTGCATAATGTTGAGATAAATTACTATGTCCTCCTTCCCATGGTCTTTTAAATGCATATCCTACATAAATTGGTTTTCCATATACATATCTAAAGCTATTCCAAGCTTGCATTGCAAGTCTATCAGTCCACAAAAGGCCTGACTTGCTCGCCCCTCTAAATTCTTTTACCTTTAATGTCCTACCAGTATTATAAGGCATTGCCTCTTCTTCACCTTTATAATAGGTTTCCATTCTATTTAAAGTGTTGTTATACACTAATATTTTAGCCATAAAAAAATCCTCTTTCCATATAATGTTTTCCTTACATTATATGAATCGAGGACATTTTTGGTTATTTAATTTCTATCAATTCGTATTCTGAATTTCCAAGCCCAATCTTTTCTGCATGTTCAATTTGAGACTTCCAATTTGTAGTTGGATGATTCTTAACTAAATTATCAAATTTAAATTTATCTAAATTATATTTTTTAAGATTATCTGTTATTGCACTCTTTTCAAATGCACTTTGTTTATTTACTAAATCTATACAAGCTTTATCTAAAGCAACCATATCATATGAAGCAAGCATTCCAATATTTGGCACTATTGGAGCATCATTTTCTGCATGACAATCACAATTTGGTGATACATCACAAATCAAACTAATATGGAATTGTGGTCTATCTTTAACTACAGCTAATGCATATTCTACCATCTTCATATTTAAGCTATCACCAGTTGCATCACTTGCTGATTTTACTGCATCAAAATTACAAATTCCAATACATCTACCACAACCAACACATTTTGAATGATCTATATGTGCAATACCTTCTTCATCATAAGATATAGCACTATGAGCACAAATTTTTTTACATTGTTTACATTTTTTGCATTTAGGAGCATAAACAGATGGTTTTCCGTTACTATGCATTTCCATTTTTCCTGCTCTTGATCCACAACCCATACCGATATTTTTAATTGCTCCACCAAATCCTGCTAATTCATGTCCTTTAAAATGATTTAATGAAATAACTATATCAGCATCCATAATAGCTCTACCTATTTTAGCTGTTTTAACATATTCTCCATCAATATCTAT
>JAZLBY010000015.1:0-7892 GCA_045613965.1 Candidatus Scatovivens sp. | reverse complement strand
AGAACAAGGAACAAATGCATGGTTTGGATTATCTGAAGAAGAATTAATGCCAGCAGGAGCTAAATGTGAATGTGGATGCACAAACTTCAAAAAAGGAACAGATATTATGGATGTTTGGTTCGATTCAGGATCAACACATGAATCAGTTCTTGCAGAACGTGGACTTCCAGAAGCAGATATGTACTTAGAAGGAAGTGACCAATATAGAGGATGGTTCCAATCTTCACTTTTAACATCTGTTGCTGTAAAAGGTAAAGCTCCATATAAAGAAGTTTTAACACATGGTTATACAGTTGATGAACAAGGAAGAAAAATGTCTAAATCAATTGGTAACGTTGTTGCTCCACAAGAAATCATAAAAGAATCAGGAGCTGACGTATTAAGACTTTGGGTATTAGCATCTGATTATAAATCAGACGTTAGCGTATCTAAAAACATCATTAAACAAGTTACTGAAGTTTATAGAAAAATAAGAAATACAGCTAGATATATTCTTGGAAATACATCAGACTTTGATGTAAATAATCCAGTTGCTTATGAAGATTTACAAGAAATTGATAAATGGGCATTAACAAGATTAAATAGACTTGTAGCTACATGTATAAAAGCATATGACACATATGAATTCCATGAAGCATATCAAGCAATTAACCAATTCTGCGTAGTTGATATGAGCCAATTCTACTTAGATATCATAAAAGATAGATTATATACATCTAAACCTGATTCAGTAGAAAGAAGAGCTGCTCAAACAGTTATGCATGAAATATTATCAAGCTTAGTAAGAATATTAGCTCCAATGACATGTTTTACAGCTGAAGAAATTTGGTCATACATGGCTCATAAAGAAGGAGAGAATACAGAAAGCGTAATGCTTGAATCTTATCCAGAAGTTAATCCAAAATATGATGATGAAGAATTAACATTAAAATGGACAAAATTAATTAAAGTTAAAGAAGAAGTTGCTAAGAAATTAGAAGTTTCAAGAGCAAATAAAGAAATAGGATTATCTCAAGAAGCACAAGTAACAATCTTTGCTGAAGGTGATGAATATGAATTTTTACAAGGAAAAGAAAACTTATTAAAAGAAATTTTAATGGTTTCTGGAGTAAAAGTTTGTGAAAATAGAAGAAACGAAGATGCAGAAGTTGCTATCGGAGTTAAAGTTGAAAGAGCTGAAGGTGAAAAATGTGAAAGATGCTGGATGTATTCAACAACAGTAGGTGAAAGTTCTGAACATCCAACATTATGTGAAAGATGTAGAGATAACTTAATATAAGTAAATAAAATTTTAGAGGATTCACAAAAATGAATCCTCTTTTTTTACATTGATTGTTCGCCAGGCATTATATAGTCAATAATTCCATATATTAAAGCACCAACAATTGCTGCCATGAAAGAAATAGAATATCCTGAAACGAAAAATTGTGTAGCATATAAAGTGATAACAGCTAGCATGAAACCTACAAAGCCTTTACCAAAAGCCATAGCGTGTAAACCTGTAAATTTTACAATTAAATAATCCATAACTGTTAAAACTAAAGCTGAAAGCCCAAGTGACCAAATGTTATTAATAGAAAAACCAGGTGTAAAAAATGCAGTTATACCAAGTATAATTGCAGCAACTATAAATCTACCAACAATTTGTCCAAATGCACCCATAGAAACTGAACTTGAGGATTGGCTACTTGATGAGTTATTTTCCATTTGTGATAACCTCCTTAATTTTAAAATTTATATTGTGTTATTTCTTTAAATTCAAAAATTTAAATTAATAATATAAGTATATTTTGATGTTTTTTTGTGAAAAATATACATATAATTTTTACTATATTGAGGTTTTATAATGTTAATGGTTGTATTAAAGACTTTAATAATTTTTGTGTATTTGTTATTTATATTAAGACTTATGGGAAAAAGAGAAATAGGTCAACTTCAAACATTTGAACTTGTAATTTCTATGATTATAGCGGATATTGCAGCAGTTCCAATATATGATGAAAAAGCGTCACTTTTAAATGCAATTGTTTCTGTTGGCGCTTTATTTTTGTTTCATATGGCTATTTCTATAATAAATTTAAATAGTATAAAAGGTAGAGAATTGCTTTGTGGTAGACCAAGTATTTTAATTAATAAAGGTAAGATTGATGAAAAGGTTTTGAAAAAGGAATTTATAACAATTAATGAACTTCAAGAAAGATTAAGAGAAAAGGATGTATTTAATTTAGGAGATGTTGAGTATGCAATTCTAGAAACGTCAGGTCAAATAAGTATAGTTTTAAAACCAGAGAAAAGAAATGTAAAAACAGAAGATTTTAATATTAATTCTAAATATGAAGGAATTGCATATGATTTAGTTATTGATGGAAAAGTGATGTATGATAATTTAAGAAAGATAGGTAAAGAATATAAATGGCTCGAAAATCAAATTAAAAAATTTGGAATGAAGCCAGAAGATGTTTTAGTTGCAACTATAAACGGTGATAATTCATTTTATTGCCAAGAAAAAAATAAAAAAAGCAGTGCTAAAATATAGCACTGCGAATTTATTATTATAAATTTGAATCTTTAATTATATAAATAGGTCTTTGTTTTACTTCTAAGTATGTTTTTGCTAAGTATTGTCCAATGATTCCAAGGAAGAATAATTGTATACCGCTAAGCATAAATATAATACATACAAGTGATGGCCAACCACTAGTTGGATCACCAAAGATAATTGTTTTTCCTATAATAACAAGTATTAATAAGAATGAAATAAAACAGAATAAAAGTCCAATTACAGAAGCTACAACAAGAGGTGTTGTTGAAAATGCTGTAATTGCTTCTAAAGCGTATTTTGTTAATTTCCAGAAAGACCATTTTGTCTCACCAGCAATTCTTTCAATGTTTTTGTATTCAATCCATTTAACATTGAAACCAACAAAGCTAAATAATCCTTTTGTATATCTATTGTATTCTTTTAAAGAAATGATTGCATCAACAACAGGTCTTTTCATAAACACATAGTCTCTTGCTCCATCAACCATTTCGATACTTGTCATTTTATTTATTAATTTATAGAAAAGTCTAGCAAAAATACTTCTCATAAAAGGTTCACCTTTTCTAGTTGAACGTCTAGTTCCAACAGCGTCGTAACCTTCTTTTGTTACCCAAGTATACATTTCTTTTAAAAGAGATGGTGGATCTTGTAGATCTGCATCCATTAAAGTTACATAGTCACCAGTTGCATTTTCAAGACCAGCATAGATTGCTGCTTCTTTACCGAAGTTTCTAGAAAATGATATATATTTAACAGAATCATCTTTTTTTGCTAAATCTTTAATTGTTTTTAAAGTATTATCTTTAGAACCGTCATTAACGAAAAGAATTTCGAAATTAACAGTTTTTGGAAAGTCTTTTAAGTTTTTTTGTAATTCCTTATAGAAAAGTGGAATTGCTTTTTCTTCATTGTAACAAGGTACAATAATAGATATTTTTTCCATAGTTATTGTTCTCCTAAATAATATTAATAACAATTAGATTATAGCACAATAAATAAGTTTATACAAATAAATTCGAAAATTAAAGAATAAAAAAGATAATTATTGGTAAATATTAAAAGTGGGAATAAAATTTGTAAATTTTAATATTAAAAAGGGTTGATATTTCTTTTATAATGTAATATAATCGTAACGCAAATGTAATATGAAAAAACTTTAAAAAATCTTAAGGGGAGAATGCTAATGTTTGGTCAAGATATAGGTATCGATTTAGGTACAGCTACAGTAATTGCATACATTAAAGGCAAAGGAATTGTTCTAAGAGAACCTTCAGTTGTTGCGGTTAATAACATAACTGGCGAAGTACTTGCGGTAGGACATGAAGCAAGACGTATGCTTGGAAGAACTCCAGGAAATATAGTTGCTACAAGACCTCTTAGAGATGGAGTTATTTCTGATTATACAGTGACAGAAAAAATGCTAAAATACTTTATCGGAAAAATCGGTGGAAGATTTTTATTCGCTCCAAGAATTATGATTTGTATACCATCACAAATAACAGAAGTAGAGAAAAAAGCTGTTATAGATGCTGCATCAAATGCTGGAGCTAGAAAAGTATATTTAATAGAAGAACCAATCGCTGCTGCAATTGGAGCTGGACTAGATATTTCAAAACCATGTGGAAATATGATTGTTGATATCGGTGGTGGAACTACTGATATAGCAGTAATATCACTTGGTGGAGCTGTAGTTAGTTCATCAATTAAAGTAGCTGGTGATAAATTTGATGAATATATTGTTAAATATATTAAGAAAAGACATAATGTTATGATAGGTGAAAGAACTGCTGAAGAGTTAAAACAACAAATCGGTTGTGTATTCCCTAAAATACAAGATATGGAAATGGATGTTAGAGGAAGAGACTTAATTACAGGTCTTCCAAAAACAATAACAATTTATTCAAGTGAAATGATGGAAGCATTAGAGGAACCTGCAATGTTAATAGTAGATGCAGTTCACTCTGTATTAGAAAAAACACCACCAGAACTTGCTGCTGATATTAGTGACAAGGGTATTTATATGACAGGTGGAGGATGTTTAATCGATGGTTTAGATAGATTATTACAAGAAAAAACTGGAATCAATGTTATGATTGCAGAAGATGCAATTTCATGTGTTGCTAAAGGAACAGGAAAAGCATTAGATAATCTAGATATCATGGATAAAATGAGAAGATAATAATAAAATCCTTATACTTATACATTTTCTAAAGGGACACTTATATTTTATATAAGTGTTTCTTTATTTTTATGGAATTCTTTAAAGTTGACATAAGGCTAAAGTGTGGTATAATATAGAAGAATTAAATTGAAAGGAAAATTTAGATGAAAGTTGCGTTTTTAACATTAGGATGTAAAGTAAATCAATATGAAACAAATGGTATGATTCAACAATTTCAAGAACGTGGTTATGAAATTACAGAATTTGAAGATGTAGCAGATATATATATTATTAATACTTGTACAGTTACAAACATGTCTGATAGAAAATCTAGACAATTTTTAAGACAAGCTAAAAAGAATAATCAAGATTCTATTGTTGTTGCTGTTGGTTGTTATGTTCAAGTATCAAAAGATGAACTTGAAGCTTTACCAGAAATAGATCTTGCTTTAGGTACTAATGATAAAACACAAATAGTTGATTATATAGAAAAGTATGTAGAAGAAAAATCTAAAAAAGAAACTTTAGATAATATTTTATATGATGCTAAATTTGAAGATTTTGGTACAGTAACATATACAGAAAAAACAAGAGCTGTTATAAAAGTACAAGATGGCTGTGATAGATTTTGTTCATACTGTATAATTCCTTTTGCTAGAGGGAAAATTAGAAGTAGAAAACCTGAAAGTGTAATAGAAGAAATAACAGAGATTTCAAAAAATGGAATTAAAGAAGTTGTTATAACAGGTATTCATGTTGCTTCATATGGTAGAGACTTTGAAAATGATTATAGATTAATTGATTTGTTAGAAGAAATAAATAAGATTGATGGAATTGAAAGAATTAGACTTGGATCTATAGAACCACTTTTAATAACGGAAGCATTTATGGATAGATTTATAAAACTTGAAAAAGTATGTCATCATTTCCATTTATCACTTCAAAGTGGGTGTACAGAAACATTAAAAAGAATGAATAGAAGATATACTGCAGAAGAATTTGAAGAGATAGTAAATAGAATTAGAAAATACTATCAAGATGCAATTTTAACAACAGATATTATTGTTGGTTTTCCTGATGAATCTGAAGAAGAGTTTGAGACAACATATGAATATTTGAAAAGAATTAATTTTTATAAAATGCATGTGTTTAAATATTCCCCAAGAAAAGGAACTAAAGCAGCTGAGATGAAAAATCAAATTCCAGGAGATGTTAAAGAGTTAAGAAGCAAAAGACTTCTTGAACTTTCTGATAATAATGAGATTGCATATTTAGATTCTTATATAGGAAAAGATGTAGAAGTTTTATTTGAAGAGTTTGATGGTGAATTTTATAAAGGTCATATAGCAAATTATATAATGGTAAAAGTTAAATCAGATGAAGATTTATCAAATAAAATAAAAATAATTAATGTTGTTGAAAGAGAAGATTTAAATTTAATTGGAAAATAGATTAATTGTTACAAAATAGTAATCAAAACTTAACCTAAACTTAATTCTAAAAATATTGATAATTAGCCTCTTATATAGTATAAATATTATAATAGATGTATTAGCATTATACTAAGGAGGATATCATTAATAATGAAAGAATATAAATTAGTTGAAACAGCTGAAGCTGGAAATTTACCTATGGTAGTAAATACATGGACAAAAGTTAAAAACTTCTTATGCAAAGAGATTGATTTTTCTAAACCAATCGTTCTTGAAATGACAGCAAAAGAAGAAAAAGTTCTTACAGAAGTTCATGATTTCTTATTCCAAGAAATTAAATTCCCAGAATTACACGATTTCTTCTTCCAAGAAATTAATATCTTTAACTGGTTCAAAAAGAAAGATAAATAGAAATTAAATTAAAAGAGTAAATAAAGTTATGCTTAAAGTACATGTATTTTGAGCATAACTTTTTTGTTGTATTGGAGGTAAAATATGAATAAATTTTTAAAATACACATTGATAATTATAATTTCTGTATTAATATGTATTTTCACATTTGCATTGTTAATTAATTATTTAGAAGCTAATGAAACAGTAGAATTAATACATACAATATATTTGGCGTTAAGATGTATAGCTGGATTAAGTGTATTAATAGCTGTAATAGCGCAAACATTTAAGGCATATAAAGTAAGAAATGTTTTTTTAGTGATGACAATGCTATCTTTGTGTTATTTGTATGTGTATAAAACTATTTTTCTACATGATCATGTAATAACTGGATAATAAGGAGGATATTTATGAAAAGATTATTTAAGATAACAATTTTAATAGTAACAATTATAGCTGCAATAGCTCCTGTTGTTTGGGCAGGACCTTCTGGTATTGATCCTGATAATACTTTAGGAATTGTATTAAGAACTTGTTTTCAAGTAGTTTTTGCAGTTGCTGGAATTGCTGTTGGAATTAAAGCAAATAAAACAGAAGATTCAAAAGAAAAGAAGTTATACATAGTTTTAATGATTGTGTATTTTCTTTTAATATTAGCAATACTTGCTATGTATCCAATAAATAACGTTATAATTTGTGCGTAGTAATGGGAGGAGTATATATGAAAAAAGTTTTAATAAGTTTAGCAATTACATTATTAATTTTTATAGGAATAACTAATGTTGTTTATGCAACTCCAAATTATTATAAAGGAACACAATCAGGAAGTTATGTTGCAACTGTAGAAGATGAATATAATAATGAAGGATTAGCGGGTTCGTTAAATACAAAAATTGGAAAGGCTATAGAAACAGCAAGAATATTATGTGTGGTTTTCATTTGTATATTGTCTGTTTTGGCATATATAGCAGCTACTAATAAAGATACTCTTAAAGTTATTGTGTTTGTAATAGTAATAGGTGTATTGGTATTTGTAGGTACATTTTTAAGATTAATGATTAATGGATAATATTAAATATGAAAAAATTAACTAGTGCAGAATATGTACTAGTTTTTTTATTATAGAAATAACTAATTGACGCTGAGACAAAATTATAAAAAGTACTTGAAAATTGTTCTAAAGTGTTATAGAATATTCTTGGTCAAAAAAGACTAAATTATATGAAGATACTTAAATAAGACTATAGTATCAGAATTGGAGGAATTTATATTATGTCAGTAAAAGTAGCTATAAATGGTTTTGGACGTATTGGACGTCTAGCATTTAGACAAATGTTTGGAGCAGAAGGATATGAAATCGTTG
>JAZLBY010000014.1:0-13044 GCA_045613965.1 Candidatus Scatovivens sp. | reverse complement strand
GGAAGTTCGAATCTTTCAAGTTCTAAATCTTCCTTAATAATTTTTTTCATCTCTTCTTCGATTTTTGCTAAATCTTCTTCTGAGAATGGTTTTTCCACATCAAAATCATAATAGAATCCATTTTCAATTGATGGTCCAATTGCTAATTTTGCATCTGGAAATAATCTTTTAACAGCTTGTGCTAAAATGTGTGATGATGAGTGCCAGAATAAGCTCTCTTCAACTTCTGCTGTTTTTCCTCCGTGTAATTTAATTTTAAACATAATAAATCCTCCTTGCCACTTCTTTTGGCTAATTAAAATTTATTTAAGTACTTGCACTTTTCTTTGGGGACTTTTGCTTATAAATACAAAAATCCCCTATAAGTACAATCTTGTACCTATAGGGGTAAGTTTATTTCTTACGGTTCCACCCTACTGTTTAACTCATTATAGATATTCACGCCATCCAACGCGCCACTTTTTCAAATGGGAACTCCAAGGTAGTTTTTCAAATACGTTTTCTTAAAAGTGCTCTCAGCCGGTGACACTTTCTCTCTGGTAGTAACCTTTATTTTACTTTTCCTTTTCACAGTTCATATATACTATGTAAGTATTTTACCACATCAAATCTAATTATGTCAATTACTTTTTGCTGTTTTTAGTTTGTTTTTTAGTAGTTTCAGAAGTTTTCTTCTTAGAACTTGATGCTTTTTTACTTGTTTTATTAGCTTGAGTTTTTGTAGTTTCTGTTTTTTTACTAGTTGATTTCTTAGATGTATTTTTCTTTTTTTCCTCAATTTTTTCCTCAGTTTTTTCTTTAACTTCTTCTTTTGTTTTATCTTCATCTGAAACTTTAAGAAGTTTTTCTTTAATATTAAGTGGATTTAAATTATAAAGCACAAACATAGCCGCAAATGAAATTAAAAAGCTTCTAAAAATATCTGTTGCAAGTTCAACTTTATCTTCAAATACTTTAATAAAATAAGGAATTCTAATGATTGGCATAAAGATCATTATTACAAAGAAAATCAATTGTAACCATTCACCAATTTGTAGCGTTCTTTTTTTATTTTCTTGTCTTTCAACTACCTCATAATCTTTTAAAGCTCTTTTTAAATAAAAGATATAATTAATTATTGTTGCACTTATTAATAAAATACCTGTTATTATTGCTGCTATTACATCAGATCTTGTTTCTAAATATTGATTTGCCATTAATATAAAATCAATACCAAATACAATTACTATAATAGAAACTGTCGTTATAACAAAGAATTTTGTTACTAAATTCACAAGTTCAAATAATTCTACTTCATTTCTTTTATGATGTTTTCTAAATATTAAATAATACACAATCCCAACTACTAATAAATATAAACCTATTAGCCATGTTGAAAGTTCAAATTTTACTACATTTAACTCTACAGGAATATCCATAACTTTCTCCTATTTAATATAATATTTTTTATCTAATTCTTCTCCAAATTTTACTACAGGCACATCTGCAATATCGATATTATAAAAATTCTTAAATACACCTTGTACATCTATAGAAGTAATTTTTGATTCATCTACTTCTAATAGTTTTACCATTTCTTTTACTGACTCTTCATCTTTTCCTTCAATTTCAAGATATGGTGGAATATATGGCCAGAAATCTATATCTAACTCCACACCATTTAACATATATCTAATTCTTTTATTTTCTTGATATGTATGAGCAGTATATCCAAGTTCATTTAATACCAAATTAGTCTCTTCAAAATCTGAAACTTCAATTTCTAATTCTTTTGTTCCATCAATTTCAAATGATTCTAATTTTTTAATTGTTAATGTTGTCTTTTTACCATCTGTTCTTAATCTAATCCATTTATGGTCAACCGCAGGATGAAAATTATACACACGTCTTTTGTAATCAAATTCTGCAATCTTTTCTGCTCCTAAAGATTCTAATTTTGAAATTATTTTTTCAGTATCAATATCTAATACTCTTACTTCATATTCTGTATGCATTTTTACCCTCCTTTTTTTACATCATTTGCATTATATCAAATTAGAAATAGTAATACAATAATATTAAATCTAAGTTATTGATTTTTTATTTTTAGAAATGTATAATATCTCTAGATATTCGCTTATATAGCTCAGTTGGTAGAGCAACAGATTCGTAACCTGTAGGTCGCGAGTTCGATTCTCGCTATAAGCTCCAAAAAACACGGCATAATTCTATGCCGTGTTTCTTCTTACTATTTAATTATTCAGCGTCCTCTGTTTTTTCTTCTTCAGTTTTTCCTGTTGGATTTTCAGCTGTATATTTTCCAGATGTTTCATCAACTAGTTCTTCTACTTGAACTGTTTTTTCTGGTTTTGTATATTCAAATATTGAAGACATTTCTTTTGATTTTACATCAAACATTCTAATATATGATTTTAAATCATCTTTTTCAGTATAGAAAGCTTGTCCATTCATTACATTTAAGAAATCTGAACTTTGTGGTAATTTAGCTAATAAGTCTAATTCTTCACTTGATCCATCAAGTTTTACTCTAAATAAACAAATTGTATATTTTTGTTCTTTTGCGTTTTCATAACCAAAGAAATAAATGTATCCATCATCAGCTACGTTAAAGTTATAAGCAGCAACTTCATATACTACTTCTTCTACACCAGAGTCGATTTTTGTTTTACAAATTTCTTTATCACCATTTGTATAGTAAATATAATCATCAACAATTGCTACTGTATTTAATTTTTTACCATTGATTACTTCTCTATCATTTGTTCCATCTAAGTTCATAATTTTTGTTAATTTTGCATTAACACCTTCAATTGAAACATCATAAACAATATATTTATCTGTTACTGCTAAGTAATCACTTACCTTATCAGAAACTAATGCTCTGTTTTGACCATTTAGATCCATTTTATACATTTTTGAATCTGTACCAATATAATAAATATTGTTATCAATTACATATATTTGTGCACATGAATTATTAAAGTCATTATCATTTAATAACTCAGGCTCTTCTGATGAACCATCTTTTTTAATTCTATAAATTTTGTTATCACGTAAATCATCTTGTTCATAATATGTTGTTGTATCTATTTCTATGAAATACAAATATTCTCCAGCAACATTTAAAGAGTATAAAGAATTCATACTTGTATAAATTGTTTCTTTATTTTTTGCACCTTTTTTAACTCTTTGGATTTCCATTAATATACCATCTTCTTGTGGTGTTACACAATAAAACCATTTTCCATCAGAAACAGTATATCCATAATTTCTAATGTTACTAACTGTATTTCCTCCATCAACTTCTGTTTTGTTTGAAAATACACAAACTAATGCAATCACAATTATAACAGCAATTACAGCTAATATAATTGGTAAATATTTTTTACAATTAAAATTGCATTTCTTTCCTTCTTTTTTTGTCTTCATTAGTTTCCTCCTTAAAACTTATATATTATCTTCTTTATTATAAACCGATTGATGTATCACCTTTTAAGTAATCGAATAATTTAATAACATCTGATATGTTAATTATTTTTTCACTTTTTACAAGTGCTGCTTGTTCAAATTCACCTTTTAAATCTGTATCTCCTTTTAGAAAATCAAATACATTTATAACATCAGCAATATTTATATTCGCATCACCGTTTACATCACCTTTTTTTACTACTGTATAAGTTTTATCCTCTATTGTTACTTTATATCCAGTTCCTAATTTTCCTTCTGTTATCTCTGTTCCTTTAGAATCTTTAACTATAACTTTTTTATCTTCATATTCTTTATTCAAGAATTCAATTTCAGTAATTGGAGTCATTTCAATAAACTTTCCATCTTCTGAAATTTTTATTTCTTCTTTTTCTGGAACAAGAACTGTATTTCCTCCAACAGTATTATTATTTGTAGTTGTATTTCCATTTATTGTTGTATTAGTATTTGTGTTAGTGTTAGTGTTAGTATTTGTATTTGTATTTTCCTCTTTAGGTGGGTTCTTTGAAACACTACCTTGAGTTACTGTATGTCCTCCCACAATACCAATTGATTCGCCATTAACATTTCTTGCTGCATATCCATACATTCCAGTTGCATTTGTTACTATCATATCCCAATAATAACCATCTATTGGTTCTGGCATTCTTAATAATACTTTTAATCCTTCACCATTATCAATTTTTCCAATTGCCATTCCACTAAGTCCTGGTGTAGCTCTTACTGTTAAAGTTTTTGATATATTTTTTACAACTGCATCTTGATATGTAACTTTATTTTCTTTTGTTACATCAGGTCTAACAGATACTTTTGATGACATGTTTTTATAAAGTGGAATTATAAATTCATA
Source organism: Candidatus Scatovivens sp. (assembly GCA_045613965.1). Classification (GTDB taxonomy): domain Bacteria; phylum Bacillota; class Clostridia; order TANB77; family CAG-508; genus Scatovivens. The sequence continues at coordinate 8,708 of JAZLBY010000014.1, read as the reverse complement.
TTCTTTAACTGAAGTTGTGCCATCATAATATTCTTTTAAATCTTCACCTTGACTTTGTGCAGCCATTATATTTTGTTGATATTGGTGTGAACCAATTGTAGATCTTCCTGAAACATTGTATTTTTGATAATATAAAGTGTTTTGACTATATTCTGTTATATAGCTTTCTCTTACAACTTTAGCTCCACCTAATATTGAAAGTCTTCTTGTATTCCAGCCTTCTTTTTTAGCTCTTGAAAGACCATTATTTATAATTGTAGCTTCACCATTTCCAAATGAACCAATATTAAAGTAATTATAGTATCCCACATAATTTCCTTTATATCCTTGTCCATTACTTAATGTACTACCATCTTTTCCATGTTCGTTAATAATTTTTGATACTAAAAAGTATCCGTTAATATTATAAGTATTACTTGCTTCTACTATTGCATTTATTACTTCATCGTTATTAATATATGAGCCATATTTAGCAACTACTCTTGCTATATCTTCATATGTAACATCTGATCCTTCCAAATTTTTAAATTGGAACACATCGCTTTCGTTAATTGAATTTCTTGGATCCATCATATATTCTAAAGCATCTTTTGATGCACAACACCATGAACCATTATCAAATTTTTGAATACCGCAAATTGGGCAAATCCATAAGCCGTTATAATTATCATTTAATTGAACTAAATTCTTTGGGCTTTTTCCATGACCTTGATATTCAACATTTATTACAGTTTCCCAATCCATTCCTGTATAGTAAACTAAAAATGTATATTCTGGATGTTTTTGTTTTAAATCGTTAATTAATTTTTTATAACCTGGATATAATTTATCATCAATTCCATTAACATCTCTTGATAATGTTCCTGCCGCTTGATCTGCAGCATAAACTTTTAATTCAAAGCATGGCATTAAAGCCATTAATATATAACTAAAAATCATAAATATTAAAATTAAACTTACAATTTTTTTATTTCTCATTAATATTTCTCACCTCTTATGTATAAAATTTCCCCATTATTCAATAAAATTATATAAATAATGCATTTTAAAGTCAATAAAATTTATATTACAATTATGTAAAAAAAGAGCCCTATTTCTAGGACTCTCGCTTGTTTTTCTATACCATTTTTATTACTTTTTCCCATGGTAAATTTTCTTTACCAAAGTGACCATAATTTGTTGTTTGTTTATAAATTGGTCTTCTTAATTCTAAACTGTTTATAATTCCTCTTGGAGTAAGTTTAAATGTATTTCTAATTTTCTTAACAATTTCATTATCAGGAATTTTTCCTGTTCCAAATGTATCAACATAAATTGAAATTGGTTGAGCTATACCTATAGCATAAGAAAGTTGAATTTCACATTTTTTAGCAAATCCATTAGCAACTATATTTTTAGCAATATATCTTGCCATATATGCAGCTGATCTATCAACTTTTGTTGGATCTTTACCTGAGAATGCTCCACCACCATGACGGCTATATCCACCATATGTATCAACTATAATTTTTCTACCTGTTAAACCACTATCTCCTAAAGGTCCACCAATAACAAATCTACCTGTTGGATTAATATAATATTTTGTTTCATCATCTAATAATTCTGCTGGAACTATTGGTTTGATAACATATTCTTTAATATCTTGTTTTAATTTATCTAAATCTGCATCTGCATTATGTTGTGTAGAAACAACTATTGTATCAATTCTTTTTGGTTCGCCTTTTTCATACTCAACTGTTACTTGAACTTTTCCATCTGGTCTAATATAGTCAATTATTTTTTCTTTTCTTACTTCAGTTAATCTTTTAGCAAGTTTATGAGCAAGCGATATTGGCATTGGCATATAATCTTCAGTTTCATCTGTAGCAAAACCAAACATCATACCTTGATCTCCAGCACCTTCTGATTCTTCTTTTGAACCTTCTTTTTGTTCTAATGATTTATCAACTCCAAGTGCTATATCAGCAGATTGTTTAGAGATATTTAATAAAACTTTACAAGTTTTATAATCAATATCTGTTTCTGCATTATCAAATCCTACTTCTTTGATTGCATTTCTTACTATAGCTTCAATATCTACTTCTGCATTTGAAGTAATTTCTCCTGTTACTAAAATTTGACCTTTACCAGCAACTGTTTCACAAGCTACTCTTGAATATGGATCTTTTTCAAAATATGCATCTAATACGCTATCTGAAATATAATCACATAACTTATCTGGATGCCCCTCAGTTACACTTTCTGATGTAAATAATCTTTTCATTTTCTTTCTCCTCCTTCTACTTATGCCTGCTTTTTTATATAAAACAAAAAAGCTCGTGCACACGCAGAGCTTTTGAATAACTTAATTTATTAAATCATCATTCAAAGCATTGCGCTCTGTCGGTATTAGCACCTAACTTATTTAGGTTGCTGTGGAGTCATAAAGCCGATTCTCTCGTCCACTCTTGATAATATTTTGATATGCAATTATTTTACAACGTTTTTACTATTTTGTCAACATAATATTTTAAAAAGGCGCTATTATTTAGCGCCTTTCATGTTTTATCTCATATCTTTATTTAATTTTTCGAATTTAATATATATAACTGATGCTACTACAAGTAATAGACCAACAACTAATATAATATCTTCTGTTCCTGTATAAGGAATATCTTCATTAGTTATTGTTGCAGCTTCTGTTACACAAACTCTAATTTCTCTTGTTGTTTCATATGTTCCTGCACCATCATCTGTTGGTAAATATCCAGCATTTACTCTAATTACAGTCTCACCTGGAGCTGTTGCACTTATAGCAAATGTTTTTGTTGTTGCAGCAAGTTTAAATTCACTTGATAATATTGTTGAACCTTGAGGATCAAATATAGTACAAACATTTTCATTAGCTGAAACTAAATAAAATTCTTGTGATTTATTTGAAGTAATTGTAAATGATGCTGTTTTTCCAGCTTGTACTTCAATATAATCTTTATCTAATTCAAATGTTGATTGCTCTGTTGCTTTTGAAATTGTTGTAAAAGCGCTTAATACTAAAGCAACTATTACTAAAATACTTGTTATTTTTAATAAATTATTTTTCATATGTTTACACCTCTATGTTAAAAATCATATCTATATTGTTAATTTTTGTCAATATATTTTAGACTTTTAAATATTAACTTTTGGTTACAAAATTATAACCTATTTTGCTTGATACCAATTCTTTCCTTCTTCAACTTCTACTAATAGTGGAACCTTTAAAGTAGCAGCTGATTCCATTGATTCTTTTAAAAGTTTAGCTACTTCTTCTTGTTCTTCTAAAACAACTTCAAGTAAAAGTTCGTCATGGATTTGAAGTACTATTCTTGATTTTAATCCTCTTTGTTTTAGTTCATTATAAACTTTAACCATAGCAATTTTCATTATATCTGCAGCTGTGCCTTGAATTGGTGTATTCATTGCTGCTCTATCACCAAATTTTCTTACCATATAATTATTTGATGAAAGTTCTGGTATATATCTTCTTCTACCGAATATTGTTGATACATATCCTTTTTTCTTAGCATCTTCTACAACATCAGACATAAATGTTTTAATTCCATGATATGTTTCTAAATATTGTTCAATATATTGTTTTGCTTCATTTCTCTTAATATCAATTTGTTCTGCTAATCCAAATTCACTTATTCCATAAACAATACCAAAATTTACTGCTTTTGCTTTACTTCTTAATTGTTTAGACACTTCTTCTACTGGAACTTTAAATACTTGTGATGCACTTATTGTATGAATATCAGCACCAGAATTAAATGCTTCAATCATTGTCTCATCATTTGACATATGTGCAAGTACTCTTAATTCTACTTGTGAATAATCTGCATCTAGGAATATTTTTCCTTCTTCAGCTTTAAATACTTTTCTTAATTTCTTTCCAAGTTCTGTTCTTGTTGGAATGTTTTGAAGATTTGGTTCTGTACTACTTAATCTTCCTGTAGCTGTTATTGTTTGATGGAAAAATGTATGAACTCTTCCTGTTTTTGTATTAATAAATGGCATCATTCCTTCAACATATGTTGAATTTAATTTCGCAAGTTGTCTATACTCAAGTATTTTTTCTATTATTGGATGATCACCTTTTAATTTTTCTAAAGCATCAACATCTGTTGAGTAACCACTCTTTGTTTTCTTAGAAGGAGTTAATTGTAATTTTTCAAATAAAATTACTCCTAATTGTTTTGTAGAATTAATATTAAATTCTTCATCTGCAAGTTTATATATATCGATTCTTAATTCTTCAATATGTTTTTTTAGTGTTTCTCCATATTTTAAAAGTTCTTTTTGATCTAGATATACACCTTCGATTTGCATTTCTGCTAGAATCTCTGCAACTGGCATTTCTATATCTGTAAATAATTCTAAAGAACCAATATCTTTTAATTCTTCCATTATTTTATCTTTACTTGCACCAATTACATAAGCATATAAAGCATTCTTATAATCTGCTTTTTCCTCATCTACTTGAGGTGCTGCATCTAACATATCAAATAAACTTGTTTGTTCTTCTTTTTCTTCGTGTTTACTATATTCTGTAATATCTAAATCTAAAAATTGTCTAGATATTTCTTCTAACGAATATGCATTTGATGTTGAATTTAAAATATATACAGCAATTTTAGCATCATACATCATATTTTTTGGATTTATTCCATATTGATTTAAAAGAATGTAATCTTTTTTGATTCTATGTCCTGCTTTTAAAACATTTTCATTTTCAAATAGTTCTTTTATTAATTCTTTATCAAATTTAAAACTATAAACTTTATTCTCTTTTTTGTCATATAAAGCAACATATTCAATGCTTGATTTAATTATTAAATCTTGATTTTGTTTATCTTTAAGTTCAAAGAAATATGAAATTTCTTCTCTTGAATTAAGTTCATTTAATATTTCTTTAATTTTTTCTGCGTCTATTAATTCTTCATATTCAAACAGATTAGTTGGATCTTTTTCCTCTACTGTTTCTGAATTTTCTAAATTAAATTTCTCAATATATTTATTAAATCTTAATTCTTTAAAAAGTTCGTAAACTTCTTTTCTATTCCATTCTTTCATTTTAAATTCTGAAAGTTCTTTATCTATTGGAGCATTAACATCTATTCTTCCAAGCTCTCTAGATAATATTGCTAAATCTTTGTTAGCTTCTAGGTTTTCTTTTAATTTTCCTTTTGCTACCGGTTCTCCTTGAGCTAATTTCTCATAAATATTATCTATTGATGAAAATTCTTTAATTAAGTTTAATGCTGTTTTTTCTCCAACTCCTGGGACACCTGGAATGTTATCTGATGTATCTCCCATTAAGCCTTTTACTTCAATTAATTGTGATGGTTCTAAACCATAAGTTTCTAAAATTTTATTTCTATCAAAATCTTCTACTTCTGTTTTACCAGCTTTTGTTCTTGGTATTCTTATTGTTATATGGTCAGATGCTAATTGGAATGAATCTCTATCTCCTGTAAGTAATATTGTATCAATTCCTTTTTTCTCAGAATATTTTGCAAGTGTTCCTAAAATATCATCTGCTTCATATCCTGGTTTTTCTATTACTTTAATATTCATTGCAGTTAAAACATTTTTTATAATTGGCATTTGAACTGCAAGTTCATCTGGCATACCTTTTCTTGTACCTTTATATTCTTTATACATCTCGTGTCTTTTAGTTGGATGTTTAACGTCAAATGCTACTGCTAAATATTCTGGTTTAACATCATCTAAAAGTTTAAATAAAATTGCTAAAAATCCATACACTGCATTTGTATATGTACCATCAGCTGTTTGAAGCATTTTACTTCCCATTATCCCATAAAACGCTCTATTTAATATACTATTACCGTCAATTACTACTAATTTCTCCAAAATTTCCTCCTAATGCTTATGGCTTAATTGTTACTTTATAATCTTTTTCACCGTATAAAACTCCATCATTGAATCTGTATATACCTACTGTAAGTCCTTCATATATTGGAGCTTCTGCTAATATTTCCATTTTTGAATCGTTATTTAAATCAAAATACATTACATTATCAAGTGTTAAAACTAAATCTTTTGAATCACCATCTTCATCTGATGCATCCCAACTAAGAAGTGTTGCTATTGTATTATAATTAGAATCTAATAATTGTAATTTAGATTTAATTACTTTTTCATCACTTTTTGTATCAACATTTTGTGTTAATAAAACATATTCAAGTTTAAAATCACCATCTAAATCGATTTCTTCAATCTCAACTTTTGTATATTGTTCTTCTAAATCATTTAATTTATCAGGTAAATTTTTTAATTTTTTAGATTGTCTTGGAAGCAATTCAAAATTACTTGTTATTGCAAATTTCTCTGTATTTTGCACAACAGAATATCCTTCAAATGTCTCTTCATCAAACTCACCTGTTGAAGCTTTTAATTTTTCATTTTTCTCATAATTATTATATTTTACTTCATATCTTTCTTCGTTATCTTCACCTAAAACCATGTCAGATAAAGTGTCATAACCAACTTTGCCATAAATCTCATAACCATCATAAATCATGATAGTATCATCATATCTATCATTGTATAATTTTTTAATAAATTCTCCTACTTCATCATCAACTTTATAGATCTTTTTAACATCTGCTTTATTTGAAGAACAAATAATATAGTTTTCGTATGGCGCATTTGCTCCATCTTGATGACCATCAATTGCAGCAACTTGTATTATTTCTCCATCCTCTTTATATAAATAAGCAGTTGGAAGAATATCAAATCCTACTGGATTTTTAAATTCATATTTCTCACCTTTGTTTATCATATCCTCTAAAACATTAAGTTTTGATTCTTCATCAACATAAACAACTGGAGCCTCTGAAAGTTCTCCATCACGAATATCTCCAACATCAAGTTCCATAAACTTAACATCTTCAATAATTTTATTTGAAACATTTACAATATGTTTGATATCTTCTTGTTTCTTTGCAGCATCATATACAGCTCCACCAACAATAATTGTTAGAACAACAATCACTACAATTAATAGTTTGTTTACAAAATCCTCTTTATCCATACAATTACTCCCTCTATAATTTATATTCTTTTATATCTCCGTTTTTAAGACCTAATTTAAGAAGTGCACCATCTTCTGGAACTCCATTAAAGTATTTATAAAATGCTTTTGATACTCCACTATGAGCAACTATTAAAACTTTATTATAATTTTTTTCTTTTAATTCGTTCAAAAAACTATCTACTCTACTACATAAATGTTCTATTGATTCTTCATCAAAATAAACTTCATTTACATAGTAATTCCAATATTTTTCTCTTTCTACTGTATCCCAAGGTTTTCCAGCCAATGTACCTGGATTTCTTTCTTCTAACCTTTCATCATATATTGTCTCAATATTATTTACATTTATAATATTTTTTGTGTGAACTGCTCTTTTTAAAGGTGAACAATAAATAACATCAAAATTAATATCTTTAATTTTATCTCTTAATTCTTCTGCTTGTCTGATTCCATTTTCATTAATATCTTCTGTAAGTGTATTAAACACTTTTGATAAATTTGAATCAGTTTGTCCATGCCTTACAATATATATATCCATATATACCTCTTTATTTTTTTAATTTTCTTTTAAAATAATCTAAAAATCTTTTAAATATATTTTTCTTTTCTACTATAGCCGGAAGAACAATACTAATTTTTTCATATTCATCAGTTCTTTTTTCAAATATATTATCTGGTGAATACCTTTTTCTTTTTTCTTCTTCAAGTTCAATTTCTTCTTGTCTTTCTCTTATTAATATTTTTCTTTTTTCATTTTCGCTCGCTAAATAATCTCTATATATAACTGCTAAAATATCTTCCGTCTCTTTTAGAAGTTTTACTGTTTTAGAATTTGAAATTTCAAATTCATAATCTTTATCCATATTCTCATATAGACTTTCTAAAATCTCTTCTGGAATCTTTATATATAGTTCTTCTGGTAAATATTCAATTACTTTTATTACCTCTTTATATGCTTTAGGTAAATTAAGTTTATTTAGTACCATCTTCTTTTGATTCTTCTCTTTCTTTTGTTTTATTAATCCATGAAGCAAATATTGAAGTAACTTCTTTTTTCCCTTCATGTCTTCCTCTCATCTTAGAAATTCTTTCAAGTAATCCCTTTTGATGAGTTTTATTATATCTAACTCTTTGTTCTTGAGTTTCTTTAATTACAGGAACTCCTATAACTCCACTTCTTAAAAGTGGTCCAATCTTCTTTTCTAATCTATCTAAATATTCATCACTAACAATTTGTTTTCCAAATGCCATATGTTTATCATTTAGTTCTACATCTATTCCATTTTCATCTTTAGAATATGTTCCTAAAATAAACTGTGGTGGTAACACATTACCGTCTTCAACCAATACTACTTCTGAAAGCGATGTTGCTTCTCTGTTTCTATCCCATGGTCTATTAGTAAATGGATTAAGTTCATTTGGAGAACCAACAAACATTTCTTTTCCAGACTCACTAACTAAATTCTTTGGAAGTGCAACGATAACACCACCAAGTTCATAAAATCCTTTTGTTTGAATATAGCCATTTAAGTCATGAAATCTAACAGTCGATAAAAGATTTCTATCTCCTGTAATTTTTAAGCCATTACCTAATATCCCTTTTTTTGCTTCTCTAATACCTTCTATATCT
>JAZLBY010000013.1:0-6049 GCA_045613965.1 Candidatus Scatovivens sp. | reverse complement strand
AGTGAGAATTATGGCTAAATCTGACATAGGAAAGTCTCGTGAAATGAATCAAGATAGTTTCTATGTTTCAGATTTAAAAAAAGACGAAATTAAACTTTATATTCTTGCAGATGGAATGGGAGGATATAAAGGTGGCGAAGTGGCAAGTTCATTAGCTGTTAAAAGTGTAAAAAATTTTGTGTTTAATAATTTTAGAAAAACTAAAAAAGATAGAGAAAGTATTTTACAATTATTAAAAGCAGCAATAGAATATGCAAATATGGTTGTATATCAAAAAGCGAGAGAAGATATATCACTTCAAGATATGGGAACAACATTGGATGCTTGTTTGATATACAATAATAAAGTATTTATAGGACATGTTGGAGACAGTAGAGTTTATAGAATTAGAAAAAACTTTATGAGAAAACTTACAAGTGATCATAGTTATGTTGAAAAGCTAGTAAAAGAAGGAACTATAACAAAAGAAGAAGCCTATAATCATCCAAAGAAAAATATGCTTATGAAAGCATTAGGATGCAACTCACTTGTTGAACCAGATTTAATATGTAAAGGTTTTTTAAAAGATGATATTTTACTAATGTGTTCAGATGGATTAACAAATATGTTAAGAGATAATGAAATTTATGGATTATTATTAAAAAATCCAGATAAACCAGTTGAGGCGTTAATTAAAAATGCTAATAATATGGGTGGACATGACAATATAACAGTAATAATAGTAGATAATATCGAAATTGGTGAGGAAACTAAGGAGAGATAGATATGAATCTTATAGGAAAAATGTTAAATAATAGATATGAAATATTAGAAAAAATCGGAAACGGTGGAATGGCAACTGTTTATAAAGCAAAATGTCATGTGCTTAATAGATATGTAGCGATTAAAATATTAAAAGATGAATTTACAACAGATAGTGAATTTATTAAAAAATTTAATACAGAAGCACAATCAGCAGCTGCTTTAGCTCATCCAAATATTGTGCAAATATATGATGTATGTTCTGAAGATAATCTTTACTATATAGTAATGGAATTAATTCAAGGAAAAACATTAAAAGAAATAATAACAGAAGATGGTATTCTTTCTTGGAAATGGTCAGTAAATATAGCTATTCAAATAGCATCAGCATTAGATATTGCACATAAAAATAGTATAATACATAGAGATATAAAACCACATAATATAATAATAACAGAAGATGGTATGGCTAAAGTAACAGATTTTGGTATAGCAAAAGCTGTATCAAATTCTACAATTACTGCATTTGGAACAACAATTGGTTCAGTACATTATTTTTCACCTGAACATGCAAGAGGTGGATTTACAGATGCTAAATCAGACTTATATTCATTAGGTATTGTAATGTATGAAATGTTAACAGCAAGAGTTCCATTTGATGCAGATACACCAGTATCAGTTGCTTTAAAACAAGTACAAGAAGAACCAACTGATCCAATGAGATATAATGAAAATATTCCTATTAGTATTAATAGAATAATTTTAAAAGCAATGCAAAAAGATCCAAATTTAAGATATCAAAATGCATCAGAAATGATAAAAGATTTAACTATTGCGTTAAAAAGACCAAATGAAGATTTTGTAGTGTTAGCAACAAGATCAGATGATTCACCAACACAAAAAATTCCAACTCTTTATGAAATTGAGATGGAAAAAAGCAATGATAGAAAAGCTCCAAAAATTGGTGAAGATTCTTCAAAAAAAGCTAAATCAACAAATAAAGTAAAAGCTTTCTTTGAAAAAAATAAATGGGCAATGTATCTTTTAATTGTAGTTGTTTGTATAGCATTATTTGTTGGAGCAATGTATACAACAATTAATCTATTAACAAAGAGACCAGAACAATTAGTAATACCTAATGTTTCAGGTGTTAACGGTGCAGAAAGAATAAAGAAAGAAGATGCCGTTAAACAATTAAATGAGTTAGGATTTAAAAATATTAAAATTAAAGAAGAATATAATGATGAAGTTGAAGAAGGTTATGTAGTTTCTCAAACTCCAGAATATAGAGATACAGAATTTAAATATAATCTTTCTCAAGAAATTACTTTAACAATTAGTAAAGGACAAAAAATAGTAACTTTACCTAAAAAAATAGAAGGTAAAAAGATTGAAGATGTTAAAGCTGAACTTGATTCTTTAGAAGTTGAATATGTAATTACTGAAGAAAATAATGAAGAAGTTCAAGCTGGTATAGTTATTTCAGTTGATCCTGAACAAGGTGAAGAAATGACTGCAGCTACAGTTGTAAATTTAGTTGTAAGTAAAGGTAGTGCGTTTAAAGATGTAATAGTACCAAATGTTTTAAACGAAACAGAATCAGCAGCAGTAGATACAATTAGAGCATTAAACTTACTTGTAAATGTTAGATATACAGAAAACTTATCAAAATCAGATGGAGTTGTTATATCACAAAGTATTCCAGATGGAAAAACTGTTAAAGAGGGTGAAACAATAGAAATTGTTGTTAATAAACAACCTGCAAAATCAACACTTACAATTAATGTTAATTTAAAATCTTTAATGAAATATACAGAGCCTGAAAAACCAAATACAAATACAGATGCAAATACAACAACACCACCTACAACAGAGGTAGAAAAAGCAACAGTTGTAATAGAAGTTGGTGATGATATAATTTTAAGTGAATCATATCCATTAACAAAAACAGATATTACAAAAACATGGACTGCTTCAGGAGTAAGTGAATTAAAAGTTAAAGTAAATGGAGTAACAGAATTTACTCAAAGAGTTGACTTTAATAAAGGAAATCAAGTTGTAAAGGTAAATTAATTAGTTTAGTATAATGAGGCATGTAATCATGCCTCATTATTAAGATTAAGGAGGAATTAATATGGCAGAAGTTTCAGCGTCAATATTAACAGTGGAAAAAGATAATGCAACTCAAATGTTTTATGATTTAGAAGTTGCAAAAATAAATTATTTTCATATAGATGTTATGGATGGGAAATTTGTTGAAAAAGACACAACTAGCGTAATGAAAGATTATGCTTTAACAATATCTCATATATCAAATTTAGGATTAGATGTTCATTTAATGGTTGAAAATGTAGAAGAGTTTATGGATGAATATTTAATGCTTGAACCAGAATTTTTAACATTTCATATTGAAGCTACAAAAACAGAAGAAAGAACAAAAAATATAATAGAACAAATAAAAGATAACGGAACAAAAGTTGGTATATCAATTAGTCCAGATACAAGTTTAGAAGATATAAAACCTTATCTTTCACAAATACATATGGTATTAGTGATGACTGTTGTTCCAGGTAAAGGTGGACAAAAATTAATACCAGAGACTTTAGATAAAGTAAGAGAATTAAAGAAATATATTGATGAAAATGGTATTGATATAGATATCGAAGTTGATGGTGGAATTAACGGTGAAACAGCTGAACTTGCAAAAGAAGCTGGTGCTAATATATTAGTTGCTGGTAATTATTTAATAACAGCGGAAAACTTAAAAGAAGCTGTTCAAAGTTTAAAATAAGAAAAGGAGAAAACAGATGATGAAAAAAACAATTAAAGTTTTAGTGTGTATACTTGCGATTGTAATGAGTCTTTCAGTAGTTGTAAATGCAACAACTTTAGAAAGTTTACTTAAACAAATGGATCCAAGTACAATGAATGCTCAAAGTAAAACAGAAACAAAAAATCCTATTCGTGGAGAAGTTATTGTTGATGGAACTACTTCAACAAATGATAAAACAACTCAACAAGTAGTAAATCCATTTGAAGGTCCAGACACTGGATATTTTGAAGGAGATAAGTATATCTTTGAAGATAACGTTAAACTAGAAGAATCAGTAAATGGTAACGTTTATATCTTGGGTCAAAACGTTGAAATAGGAAAAGATGTTGTTGTTTTAGGAAATGCTTTTATTGGAGGAAATAGTGTAACAATAGAGGCAAATGTTTCTGGTACAATTTATCTTTTAGGAGAGAATGCTGTTGTAAATGGTGAATGTCAAGATTTATATGCATTTGTAACAAACTTTACACTTGGCGAAAACGCTTATATTGAAAGAGATGTTAAAGTAGCTGGAACAAATGTAGCAATTAAAGGCTCAATAAATAGAGATTTAGTTTCTGCAGCAAGTAATACAACAATAGGCGGAGGATTATTCACTAAAGTTGCGAGAAACATTGCTTATTCAGGAACATTAGATGCAAGTAATGATATTAAAGAAAAAGCTGTATCATTTAAAACAGATCTTAATTTAGAAGAACAAGAAGCTGAATTAACAGCTATTGGAGAAAAAGTTACTAATACATTTATAACATTAGGAAAAATTGTTAGTATATCTACATCAGTTGTATTAGCATTGATATTTGCATTTATATTTAAAAATAGAAATGATGAAAATGAAAATTATTTTGCAAGCATAATAATTGGTATATTATATGTAATCATAACACCATTAGCAGCTGTATTAATCATGTTAACAATCATTGGATTACCAATAGGATTATTACTTTTATTCTTATATATATTAGCATTATTAATAAGTGTTCCAGCAGCAATCGTTGTAATTGCTCAAAAAACATTCAAAGAACCAACTGTAATGAAAGTAGTTCTGTTATCTGTTGTGTTAATAGCTTTATTTAATGGAGTATTATTAGTTCCATACTTAGGCGGATTAATTGAATTTTTATTAAATTCATATGGTTTATATAAAATAGTTTCAATTTTTAAAGCACCAAAGAAAACAAATAAAACTGAAGTTGTAACAGGAACAATAGTAGAATAGGTGAATATATGAAAACAAAAAAAGAAGCAGTTGAAATAATTAAAATATTAAAAGATTATTATCCAGATGCTGTTTGTAGTTTGGATTTTACAACACCATTTGAAATGATGGTTTCTGTTATGTTAGCTGCTCAATGTACCGATGAAAGGGTAAATAAAACTACACCTAATTTGTTTTCGAAATATAATACGCCAGAGAAAATGGCATGTATAGATCAAGAAGAATTAGAAAGTATAATACATCCATGTGGTTTTTATAAAACAAAAGCTAAAAACATAATTGCAACAAGTAAAATATTGCTTGAAAAGTTTGATGGAAAAGTTCCAAATAATATGACAGATTTACAAAGTTTGCCAGGCGTTGGTAGAAAATCAGCTAATGTTGTAATGCTTGAAGCTTTTCATGATCCACAAGGTATTGCTGTTGATACTCATGCAAAAAGGATTTCTAATAGAATAGGTTTTTCAAAAGAAACAGAACCAGAGAAAATAGAACAAGATTTGTTAAAGCAAATTCCTAAAGAAATGTATTATGATGTTAATCATTTACTTGTATGGCATGGTAGAAATATTTGTGATGCAAGAAAACCAAAATGTGAAGATTGCCCAGTTAAGATGTATTGTAAAGAATATAAAAATAAGATGAAATAAAATGTAAAAGAAGGAGAAAAAACTCCTTCTTTTTTTCGGGTAAATAAGCCTTAGTAGATTGACTTTAAGGTTAGAATTTTATATAATAACTACGTGAGAAATACACATGATAGAGAGGAGAAATAAAATGGATTTTATTAGTACAATTAAAGAAAGAGCAAGAAAAGATATTAAGAAAATAGTATTACCAGAAGCTTCTGATGTAAGAATTCTTAAAGCTGCAGAAATCGCTTTAAGCGAAGCTTATGCTGAAGTTGTTTTAGTAGGAAATGAAGATTCTATTAAAGCAATGGCTGGTGAAAATAATATAGATGTATCAAAAGCAATTATTGTTGATCCATTAAAATCAGATAAAGCAGCTGAATATGCTGAAAAATTATATGATTTAAGAAAAGAAAAAGGCATGACACTAGAACAAGCTCAAGAGTTAGTTAAAGATGAAGTGTATTTTGGTATGATGATGGTTAAAATGAATGATGCTGATGGATTAGTATCAGGAGCTATTCATTCAACATCAGATACTTTAAGACCAGCACTTCAAATTTTAAAAACAGCTCCAGGAACAAAACTAGTATCAGCCTTCTTTTTAATGGTAGTACCTAATTG
>JAZLBY010000012.1:0-28141 GCA_045613965.1 Candidatus Scatovivens sp. | reverse complement strand
GGATTATCAGCTGAAAGAAGAAAAACAGTTGTTACAGGTGTAGAAATGTTCAGAAAATTATTAGACCAAGCTGAAGCTGGAGATAACATCGGTGTTCTATTAAGAGGTATTGATAGAAAAGACATCGAAAGAGGACAAGTTATTTCTAAACCAGGAACAATCAACCCACATACAAAATTCAAATCAGAAGTTTACGTTTTAACAAAAGAAGAAGGTGGAAGACATACACCATTCTTCAACGGATATAGACCACAATTCTATTTCAGAACAACAGACGTAACAGGTGTTATTGATTTACCAGCTGGTGTAGAAATGGTTATGCCAGGTGATAACGTTTCAATGACAATCGAATTAATTACACCAATCGCTATCGAAAAAGGATTAAGATTCGCTATTAGAGAAGGTGGAAGAACAGTAGGTTCTGGTGTAGTTTCTGATATCATTGCTTAATTTTAAATAGTAATATATTAATTAAGATAGAGCTTTTAAAAGCTCTATCTTTTTTTGTCTTAAATTGTCAAAAAATATTTACTTTTAGAGTGTTTTTGTATACAATAAGTATGATTATTATGATTTTAAAGGGTGGAAAATATGGATAAAATTCAATTTGATGCATTATTAAAAGAAATAAAAGTAGGATTAGAAGCAAAAAAAGCAGAAATGCAAGATGTTTTAATTAAAGAAAGAAGTAAAGGTATATCAACAAAAACAGATAAAATAATTGATGTAATTACTGATTTTGAATTTCAAAGAGATTTTACACCTCAAAAAGAAAGCATAGCTGTATGTTATTTAGGAAATCCAGAAGTAACACTTACATATATACTTGATTCATTAGCTCGTGATAATAAAATTACACTATGTGCTAATGAAGGAAAAGCTGTTAACGAGATATTGATCAATATCGTATTAGCAGGTATGAGAAAGTTAAAAATGAAAAATCAATGGATTAATTATAATCCAAATCATAATGAAATTTATTTAAGAGATAATGAAAAATATTTTTCAAAGATAGTATATATTGGAGATTTCTTTGAATTTGATAGATTTAAATCATTTTTCAAGAAAAAGCCAGTAGAATATAATAATTATGGTCATATAAAATTATTTATTGATAAAGTAAAATATGCTGAAGAATTTAAGAAAATTACACAATTTACTTATACAGAGAATATAAGCTTAGAAGTATTTACAGATATAGAAGATTTCATTTATGAAAGTAAAAAAGAAGATTATGCAGTTTTATATATAGATGATGTTAAAATGCTTAATAGAGTTCAACAAGAGCTTAAATCAGGTGAAGTAATAATGAATGATTTTCCATTTGATACATATAAATTTAAGATATCAAAATAAAATTGACCAATCGGTCGAATTTGTTGAAAAATGTTGATTTTTTTAAGTAAAGGTTTTAAAATAGAGATTACGTAGATATAAATCTAGGGGGTATTAATTTGAAAATATTATTAGATGCTATGGGTGGCGATAATGCACCTGACGCTACAATAAAAGGTGCTGTTAGAGCAATATCAGAAATAAAAGCAGAAGTTGTTTTGATTGGTAATGAAGAAATAATTAATGCGAAAGTAAAAGAGTTTTATGGTAAAGATAAATTATCAGATATAAATTCAAGACTATCAATTAAACATGCAACAGAGCAAATAGAAATGGAAGATACACCAACTGTTGCTATAAAACAAAAGAAAGATTCTTCAATGGTTGTTGGATTTAGAATGCTTAAAGAAGGAGATGGCGATGTATTTGTATCTGCCGGAAATTCAGGAGCATTATTAACAGGAGCAACATTATTAGTTGGAAGAATAAAAGGAATTGATAGACCAGCTATAGCACCAATGTTACCTGCATATAAGAAAAGTTTTATGCTTATGGATGCTGGAGCCAATACAAATTGTAAACCATTAAATTTAGTTCAATTTGCTCAAATGTCTACAATTTATTTAAAAAATACATTTGGAATTGAAAGTCCTAAAATTGGTTTATTAAATATTGGAACAGAAGATACTAAAGGTAATGATCTTGTAAAAGAAACATATAATATTTTAAAAGAACAATCAGAAGAGTTAGGAATTAACTTTGTTGGTAACGTAGAAGGTAGAGATTGTTTCTCTGGAGAAATTGATGCTGTAATAACAGATGGATTTACTGGAAATGTATTTTTAAAAACAACTGAAGGATTAGGAAAATTAGTAAAAAGAAATCTAACAGAAAGCTTAAAAAGAAATATTTGGACAACAATTGGAGCTATTCCATGTTTACCTGCAATAAAAAGATTTTCTAAAACTATGGATTATAAAGAATATGGTGGAGCATTATTTTTAGGAGTAAAAAAACCAGTTGTTAAAGCTCACGGAAGTAGTGATGAATATCTATTCTATTTCACATTAAAACAAGCTGAAAACTTTGTAAAAAGCGGTGCTGTAGAAAAGATGAAAGAAGAATTTGAAAATAAATAAAAAAGACTTGACAATTTAAGTAACATATAATAAAACTAAACTATAATATTTATAGTTATTAAAAAGGAGGAATAATATAAATGAATACTGAAGAAGTTTTTGAAAAAGTAAAAACAATTATCGTTGAACAATTAGGTGTAGCTGAAACATCAGTAGAAATGGATTCATCTTTTATAGATGATTTAGGAGCTGATTCATTAGATATAGTTGAATTAGTAATGGCTTTAGAAGAAGAATTTGATATGGAAATACCAGATGCTGATGCTGAAAAAGTAGTTACAGTTGGAGATGTTGTTGAATACATCAAAGAAAATGTTTAATCTAAAGAATAAAAAGAATTGAAAGGTGTAAACCTTTCTTTTTTTTGCCTTTATTACAAACAGTTACAATATCTTATCATTTACATGTTTTTTTATTAAAATTACTTGTAAATATTGTCAAAAACATATAGAATATAAGCATCGATAAAAGGAGGTGAAAAGGGTGCAAGAGTTGAAGATATTAGAAGATAAATTAGGATATACTTTTAAAAATAAAAACTTATTAAAGATCGCATTAACACATACATCATATGCATATGAAAATAAAGTTCAAAGTTATGAACGTTTAGAATATTTAGGTGATAGTATATTAGAATTTGTAAGTAGCCAATATTTATTTGAAAATTATAAGAAATTATCTGAAGGAGAAATGACTAAAGTTAGAGCTTCTGCAGTTTGTGAAAAGAATTTATACAAAGTAGCAATTAAGCTAGGTTTTAGTGATTTCTTATTTTTAGGAAAAAGTGAAAAATCTGTTCATGCTAATAAAGTTAAAATGGCAATATTAGCTGACGTTGTTGAAGCTGTAATAGCAGCTATATACTTAGATTCAAATGATATTGAATTGGTTAGAAACTTTATTATTGAAAATATCAAAAATGATATTGAATATGCTAGTAATCATGTTGGAGTAGAGGATTATAAAACTGTACTTCAAGAAAAATTACAAGTAAATGGTGATGTGAAAATATCTTATGTTATAATTGCTGAAGATGGT
Source organism: Candidatus Scatovivens sp. (assembly GCA_045613965.1). GTDB lineage: Bacteria > Bacillota > Clostridia > TANB77 > CAG-508 > Scatovivens. Next base: position 24,629 of record JAZLBY010000012.1, on the reverse strand, counting down.
CCTGATCATTGTAAAACGTTTACTGCTAGAGTTGATTGTGATGGAAAAGAACTTGCAACTGGAGTTGGTAAAAGTAAAAAACAAGCTGAGATGGCAGCAGCTAAAAGCGCGATAGATAGTATGAGAGGGTAGGAGGTGTATCTATGAAAAAACAATACATTATACCAATCTTTGTTCCACATTTAGGATGTCCAAATGATTGTATATTCTGTAATCAAAGAAAAATTAGTGGTCAAATAAAACCTGTTACAGAAAATGATGTTAGAGATACAATAGAATTTTACTTAAGTAATTTCAAAGAAACAAAAGCTAATATAGAAGTAGCATTTTATGGCGGAAGTTTTACTGGTATTGAAGTAGAACAACAAAATAAATTATTACAAGCTGCTTTTGATTATATTAAAGAAAAGAAAGTACATAGTATAAGAATATCTACTAGACCAGATTACATTGATAGAGAGACATTAAAAAGACTAAGAAAATATAGAGTTAAAACTATTGAACTTGGAGTTCAATCAACAAATGATTATATTTTGGATAGATGTAAACGTGGACATACATTTAAAGACGTTATTAAAGCTTCTAAATTAATTAAGAGATTTAGAATGAAATTAGGTCATCAAATGATGTTAGGTTTACCAGATAGTACAGAATTAGATGATATTAATACAGCAAAAGATTTAATAAAATTAAAACCAGATATGGTAAGAATTTATCCAGTTCTTGTTATAAAAGGTACAGAATTAGAAAAAGATTATAACGAAAATAAATACGATCCATTAACAGTTGAACAAGCAGTTGATAGATGTAAAGAATTGTGTTATTTATTTGGTAAAAAGAAAATTGATGTTATAAGAATAGGATTACAAAATACAGATACAATATGTTCACCAACAAATCAAGGTAGTGAAGTTGTAGCTGGTCCATATCACGAAACATTTAGACAACTTGTAGAATCATCAATTTATTATGATACTATAGTTGATAAAATTAAAAAGTTCAACACAAGAGTTAAAGAAGTTGAAGTTACAGTAAATCCTCAAAATGTTAATAATGTTGTTGGATATAAGAAATCAAACGTTTTAAGATTAAAAGAAATGTATGATGTTGATATTGTTGTAAAACAAGATATTAAATATTCTCAACAAAAAATTGATGTTAAGATTTCAAAAAGATTTAAAGATTTTATTGATGAGGATGAAACAAAAAAATAGAATAATATTAAAAGAAACACTTATACTAGATGTATGAGTGTTTTTGTTTATATGAAGAATGTTATTTATATAGTATTAGGATGTTTATTAGCTGCCATAGGTACGGGAGTTTTTTTGCTTCCAGCTAAATTGTCTTGTGGTGGTTTTTCAGGTATAGCGACTGTATTATATTATTTATTTGATTTTAAAGTTGGTTATACAGTAATGATTTTAAATATTCCACTATTTATATACAGTATCTTTAAAAAAGGTAAAGAATTTACAATTAAGAGCATTATAGCAACAGTTATATATTCGTTATTTATTGATTGTTTCTCTATAAAAGATATTGTTATAAAAGATAAAATTTTAGTATGTGTATATGGAGGAATTTTAATTGGAATAGGACTTGCTTTAGTGTTAAAAGCCAATGCATCAACAGGTGGTACGGACTTACTAGCTCATATTGTGCTTGAAAGCCATATAAATGCAAAAATAAGCAATATTATAATGACAATTGATATAATTGTTGTATTAATAAATTTATTGGTTTTTAGAGAGTTAGAAATTGGATTATATTCATTTATAGTTATTTGGATAATAGGGAAAATTATAGATGTTATTTTTGAAGGAATAAACTATTGTAAAATTGTATATATAATTACAGAAAAGGAAAATGAAATTAGTAGACAAATAAATGATGAATTAAAAAGAGGTGTTACTAAAATATATGCAAAAGGAAGTTTTACAGAGAAGAATAAAATGGTTTTAATGTGTATATGCAAAAGATATGATGTAGAAAAAATTAAAATAATAGCAAGAAAAATAGATAACAATTCGTTTGTTGTAATTAGCGATGCACGTGAGGTTTATGGCTTGGGATTCAAGACTTAAGCCTTAAATTTCTATTGATTATTTAAGGAAAGTATAATACAATAAACTAGTAAAAATATGTGAAAGAATAAGAAAATATGGAACAAAAAGTTATCTTAAAAAAACAAGAATCATTTGAGTTAAAACATATATTTGAATGTGGTCAATGCTTCAGATGGAATGAAGAAAAAGATTCATCATGGACTGGTGTTATTAAAGATGCAGTTATAAATGTAAAAAAAGAGAATGATGAAGTTATTATTCAAGGTGAAGTATTAGGAAATAATGATTTAAATGAAATTGTTTGTGAATATTTTGATTTAAAAACAAATTATACAGAGTATAAAGAAATCTTAGGAAGTATTGACGAGTATTTAGCAGAGAGTATTAGATTCGGAGAAGGAATAAGAATACTTAAACAAGATTTATGGGAAACAATAATATCTTTCATAATTTCTGCTAATAATAACATTCCTAGAATAAAGAAAATAATTGAAGCAATTTCACGCAGGTATGGTAAAAAGATAATATTTAATGAAAATGAATATTACTTATTTCCAACTCCTGAGGAATTGTCTGTAGCAAGTGTTGAAGATTTAAGATCTTTAGGGCTTGGTTTTAGAGATAAAAGAATATATGAAACTTGTAAAATAATAAATGAAAATAAGAATTTATTAAAAGATATAAGTGAATTAGATAATACAAATAAAATGAGGGAAGAACTTTTAAAATTAGATGGTGTTGGACCCAAAGTTGCTGATTGTATTTTGCTTTTTGCATTAAAGAGGGTAGATGTATTCCCAATTGATGTATGGGTAAGAAGAGTAATGAATGATTTGTACATACATAATGAAGATGAAAATAAAGTTGATAAAAAGAAATTACAATGTTTAGCAGAAGAAAAATTTAAAGGCTTATCTGGAATTGCACAACAATATTTATTTTACTGGAAAAGAGAAAGCGCATAGGAGTAAAATATGAAAAAATTTATGGATAATTTTATAACAGGAATAATAGTTATTTTAATAATCTTAATAATTGGACTTACAACATATTTTTGTTTAGACGTATTTGGAATAATAAAAGTACCTTCTAAATATAGTTTGGCTTCATTTTTCTATACTCAAGTTGAAATATTAGCTGTTGGAAATGATATGACAGATAATAATGATGTTGTTAATGATGTAAGAAAACCAGTAAATAAAGTGTTTGTAAATAATGCTGAATCTAATGTTTCATCAGATTATGCTTTTCAAGTATTAAATGAGATAGATAAATCTTTGGCAGAGAATGGTGAGAGAATTCCAGCTAAAGAAGAGACACCAGAAATAAAGACTGTTTCAATGAACAGATATTATTATGAACAATTAGATGAATATGGTAAAAAGATTTATGACAAATTACATAATAATTTAGAAGAAATAAAAAAAGGTGATTTTTCTATCGAATTTGGATTAGAGTTTAATGATTTATTAAATACAGAAAACGGTAGTAAGATTTTAAATGATTCGTTTCAAGTTGCAGTAAATGCATTAACAATGGATAATCCAGATTTGTATTATATTAATATTACTAAAATTTGTTTAGAAACAAAAACAATAAAAAGAGCATTTTCAAAAACATATGAAATAACAATATGTTCTAGTGAAGGTGGAATTTTATCAGAAGGATTTGAAAATCAAGAATATATTAACAATACAAGAAATACATTAGAGGGAATAAAAGGGGAAATAATAAAAGCTTGTAAGGATAAAACTACAAAGACTCAAATAAAAATAGTTCATGACTATTTAGTAGATACAATTGAATATGACAGTAACGCAGGAAGTAATATTTATAATATTTATGGAGCATTAGTGTCTAAAAAGTCAGTGTGTGAAGGTTATGCAAGAGCTTTTAAATATATATTAGATGATTTAGGGATACCATGTATTATTGTATGTGGTGTTGGAACAAATACAAATGGTGATACAGAAAAACATGCATGGAATTATGTGTATTTAAATAATAATTGGTATGCAGTAGATGTAACATGGGATGATCCGATTATAACTGGTGGAAAAATTAATGATGCTATTAAATCTGCATATTTTTTAAAAGGATCAGAGGAATTTTTTAAAGATCACGTAGAAAATGGAGCGATAGTTGAAGGGGCTAATTTAGTTTACCCAGTAATTAGTACTTCAAATTTTTAAAATTAAAGGAAACAATATATGAAATTAAATTTAATTTATGGTAGAAGTGGAACGGGAAAAAGTGAATATTTACACAAAGATATTGCATCAAAAATTGGTAGTAAAAAGATATTTTTAATAGTACCAGAACAATGCAATCTTTCTGCTGAGAAAAAGTTATTTGAAATATCAAAAAGAGAAAGTCTTATAGATGTTGAAATACTAACTCTTAGTAGAATGGCACATCGTGTTTCACAAGAAGTTGGAGATGTAAAAAAGCATATATCTAAAGCTGGAAAAGATATGCTTATATACGATCTTATAACTAAAAATAAAGAAAAATTAAATTTTTTAGGAAAGTCAGAAAAGAATATAGATATAGTAAATAGAATGTTTACAGAGTTTAAGAAGCATTCTGTTGAATCGGAAGTATTAAATAATATTAAACTAGATAGTGAATATACTAATTTAAAATTAAAAGATATTGCTATGCTTTTTAATGAATATGAAACTAAATTAAGCAATAATTTTATTGATGAAAATGATGCTTTAACAATTTTAGCAAATGATTTAGATAATACAGATATGTTTGATGGAGCTTTAATCTATATAGATGAATTCTTAGGATTTACTCCTCAAGAATATGCTGTTTTTGAAAAATTATTAGTAAGAGCAGAAGAAGTTACAGTTGCTATATGTATAGATGAAATTAGTCAAATATTAAATAAAGAAAAGGATATATATTATTTTAATAAAAAGTTTGCAAATAAACTTATAGATATAGCTAAAACTAATAAGGTTGTTGTTGAAGAAATAAAATTAGAAGAAACTTATAGATTTAAATCAAAAGAGCTAAAATTTTTAGAAGAGAATCTATATGCACTTACTAAAAAGTATGATGCTGAAAATAAAGATATAAGGCTGTTTTTAGCAAATAACCCATATACAGAAGTAGAGTTTGTGGCAGAAAATATCCACAATTTGATTAAAAACTGTGGATACAAATATAATGAAATCGGCATCATCGCTGAAGATATTGAAAAGTATTCTGAAGATGCTAAAGTTATATTAAATAAATATGATATTCCACTTTTTGTTGATGAAAAGAAAGAATTAAATCAAAATATTTTAATTAAGTTTATTATTGCTATGTTGGATATTTTTGCTAAAGGTTGGTCTTATGAATCTGTATTTAACTATCTAAAAATTGGACTTCTAGAAATTGATAAAGAATCAATATACAATTTAGAGAATTATTGTATGAAATGGGGAATAAGAGGTCAAAAGTGGTATAACAGAAAATTTGATTATGAAGAAATAAACGATAGACAAGAAAAACTTGAAGATTTAAGACAAAAAATAGTAGAGCCACTTATTAAATTTAAAGATAGAGTTTCTCAAAATAGAACTGCATTAGAAATAACAAAAGAAATATATAATTTTATTCTAGATAATAGAATAAATGAAATATTGGATAATAAATTAAAAGAGTATGGCAGTATTGAAATATCTGATGAATATAATACAAGTTATAAGTTATTAGTTACTGTCTTAGAAGATATATGTTTAATATTTAAAGATGAAAAGATAACTTTTGAAAAATATAAAGAGTTATTACAAGTTGGATTGAATTCATGTGAGCTAGGTAAGATTCCTGCTACACAAGATCAAGTAACTTTCGGTGATACAGAAAGAACAAGAAGTAATAAGTTAAAAGTAGTTTTTGTTATAGGTATTAATGATGGAAGTTTTCCAAAAGTTAATAAACAAGAAGGTTATTTAAATGATAATGATAGAATTGAGCTTGAAAAAGCAGGTGTTCAAATTGCTAAAAATTCTATAGATAGTTTATTTGAAGAACAATTTAATATTTATAGAACATTATCTACACCTGAAGAAAAATTAATTTTATCGTATAGTGCTTCAGATAAAGAAGGGAAATCTATTAGACCATCAATTTTAATAAAGAAACTAAAAAGGTTATTTCCTAATTTAGAAGAAGAAAGTGATGTGATCGAAAGAACACCACAAAGAACAAATTTTAAAGCAACTTTTGAAGAAGCTTTAAATGTATATAAAGAGTATTTAGATGGTAAAGAAATATCTGAAGAATGGGAAGATATTTTAAGATATTTTTATTTGAAGGATAGTAAAAGATTTAAAAGAGCAATTTCTGGTATTTATTATACTAATAAAGCAGAAGATATATCTAAAACAAATATAGAAAAACTTTATGGTTATAAGTTAAATACAAGCGTATCAAAATTAGAAAGTTATAGAAGATGTCCATTTTCATTCCATTTAACATATGGACTTAAGTTAAAAGAGAAAGATGAACTTAAAGTTAATGCTTTGGATACTGGTTCATTTATGCATGAAGTAATAGATATGTTCTTTAAGGAAATTGATGATTCAGGAATGAATCTTAAAGAAATCGATGAAGAGACAATTAAAAGAATTGTTACTAAAATTATGAACGAATTACTTCAAACTAGTAGATATTACATATTTACAAGTTCTGCTAAATTCAGATTATTAGCAAGAAGATTAAGAAAAGTTATTTTTCAATCAATTGTGTATATAGTATATTCATTAAAATATAGTGATTATTCGATATTAGGTCATGAGATTGAATTTTCAAGAACTGGTAATTATAAACCAATTGTTATGGAAGTCGATGGAAAGCAAATAGAAATAACTGGAAAAATAGATAGGGTAGATAAAGCTAAATTATCAGATACACAATATGTAAGAATAATTGATTATAAATCATCTTATAAAGATATTGATATGAATCAAGTTTTATCAGGACTTCAAATACAATTAATAACATATATTGATGCTATGTGCGAACAAACTGATTTTGAAGCAAGTGGTATGTTATATATGGGGTTAGTTGATAATGTTGTAAAGAATGCTAAAAATTTATCAGAAGAACAAATAGAAGCTAAAATAAGAGCAAACTTTAAAATGAAAGGGCTTATTCTAGCAGATGTATCGGTAATAAAAATGATGGATACAAAATTAATGCAAGGTGCTTCTGATATTGTTCCAGTGTATATAACAAAAGATGGAGAAATAAGCGAGAAAAAATCGAGTGTAATATCAAAAGAAGACTTTGCTGGATTACAAGTTAAAGTAAAAGAAATTATTAAAGAGATTACACGAGAAATTTTAAAAGGTAAAATAGATATTCTTCCTTATAATTATAAGAAGAAAACAGGTTGTGATTATTGTAAGTATAGAACAATTTGTATGTTTAATACTAATATTAAAGGAAATAATTACAATTATATAGCAAATATGAAAGAGGAGTAAATATATGGAGATAACAAGACCAACTGTAATGGAGGTAGATTTATCTGCCTTTAGATACAATATAGAGCAAATACAAAAAATGGTCGGAGACAATGTTAAAATTATGCCAGTAATAAAAGCTGAAGCATATGGGACATATATTAATAGAAGACAAGATGTTTTAGAGATGTTTGATATAGTTGCAGTAGCAACTGTGGATGAAGCTGTTTTTATTAGAAAAAATGGATATCAAAAAGAGATCTTTGTACTAAATCAACCATATAAAGATGAAATTCAAAAAATTATAGACAATAATATAAGTGTGGGAATTAGTTCGAATAGTTTTCTAGAAGAACTTGGTAAAAGAGAAGAAAAGATTAAGATTCATGTTGAGATTGGAACTGGAATGGGAAGAACTGGAATCAATCCATCAAGAACAAATGAATATATTCAAAAAGCATTAGGATATAGTAATATTGTTGTAGAAGGTATATATACACATTTATCATCAGCAGATATTGATGTTGAATATACATCAAAACAATTAGCTTCTTTTGAAAGAGCTGTAAATGATGCTAAAGAATTAGTTGATTTAAAATATATTCATTCATCTGCATCAAATGGAATACTAAATTTTCCAAATAGTTACTATAATTTAGTTAGACCAGGAATAATTTTATATGGTTATGAATCTTATGAAGAAACTAAAAATAAAATTAGTATAAAACCAGTATGTAAATTGAAATCAAAAGTTACATTCTTAAAAGAGGTTATGGAAAATACATCAATTGGTTATTCAAGAAGTTATATAACTGATAAAAAAACTAAGGTTGCAACTATTCCAATAGGATATGCAGATGGATTAAAAAGAAGCTTATCAAACAAAGGATATGTTGTAATTAATGGTAAAAAAGCACCAATTATTGGAAATATTTGTATGGATAGTTTTATGGCTGATGTTACAGATATTGATGGTATTGATGTAGGTACAGATGTATATATTTGGGATAATGAAAATATTACACTTGAAGAAGTAGCAAATTTAGCAGGAACTATAAATTATGAAATGCTATGTACAATATCTGCAAGAGTTCCTAGAAACTTTAAAGATTAAGGGAGATAATATTTGAAAAAATTAGAAAACAAGAATATTATTCATGTTAAAACTGATAAAATAGAATATATTCAATTTAAAAAATTATTAGAATATGGAATAAAACATGCATATACATTAAAAAAGGATGATATAAATTTTAGAAGCACTAATCCTGAATTAGAGTTTAATAGTTATAAAGTATTATATGATGAATTAGGATTAGATATAAAATCATATACAAAACCGCTTCAAAAACATACAAGTACAGTTAAATGTATTGATAAAGTAATGGAGAAACAAGAACTTCCTGATGTAGATGGATTAATAACAGATAAAAAAGGGATAACTTTAAGTACAACTAATGCAGATTGTATACTATTTTTGTTTTTTGATCCAGTAAAGAAGGTTATTGCAAATGTACATTCTGGTTGGAGAGGAACATTTCAAAAGATAGGGGAAAAAGCAATAAGAAAGATGATAGAATATTATAAGTGTGATCCAAAAGATATTCTATGTTTTATTTGTCCAAGTATACGCAAATGTCATTTTGAAGTAGATGAAGATGTAAAAGAATTGTGTGAAGAGATTTTTGCATTTACTGGCAAATTAGATCAAATTATTTTTCCAGGAGAAATAAAAGAAGGTAAACAAAAATATTTTATAGATACTGTAATGATTAATAAAATATTATTTAGAGAGTGTGGCATTAAAGCCAAGAATATTATTGATTCTGGTATATGTAGTGTATGTCATAAAGATAAAATTTCTTCATATAGAGCTGAAGGGAAAGATTTTAAACTTGCAACAGCAGTTATATCGCTTGATTAATTGCAAGAAAGAAGGATGTTTATGTTAGAAACAATAAAAGAAATAAAAGATGTAGCAGCATCGTGTAATAAGTGTAGCTTATGTCAAAATAGAAAAAAAGCTATTTTTTCTACTGGAAATGAAAATGCAGAAGTAATGTTTATTACTGATTATCCAAGAGATGATGAAGAACTAGCTTTAGATTTTTTTGAAGGTAAAAGTGGAAAGTTACTTCAACAAGCTTTAATAGGACTTGGAATTAATAAAGACAACATATATTTTACAAGTTTAGTGAAATGTAATGTGGGGAATAAAGTAGTAAAAGATGCCGAAATTAAAGCATGTATTGATTATTTAAGAAACCAAGTGGTGATTGTGAGACCTAAAATAGTTGTTTTAATGGGCGATGTGGTAGTGAATGAAATTTTAGGACTAGAAAATACAGTTGCAGTGGTTAGGGGAAAAGTAGTAGATAAAAAAGGCATAAAATATATTGGTACATATAATCCATTAGCTCTATTTAATGATGATAATAAAAAAGTAGAGTTTTGGAATGATTTAAAACTTCTAAAAGAAGAAGCTCAAAAAAATAATATATTGATTTAAATAAAAAGAGAAAGATTAATATTAAAAATCTTTCTCTCTTATTTTTTCTTCAAATAATAATGTTAGCTTTTTGAAAAAGCTTCTAAAAAATTGTACTCCGTAAGTAACTTCGTTTATGTTAGCAAGCTCTTGCGTAAGAGAATCCATGTTTAAAATATTTCCATATTTTAAAATAAATTCTTTTTTATCTTCTATTTTGTTAAGCATATCTTTATAGAAGTCATTATAAAAATTATAATTATCAGTTGTTATTATTACATGTCTAAAATTATATAAATCTTGTTCAAATTTTTGGATGTCTTCAAGATTTCTTATTGAATTTAATGCATTTCCGAAACAATTTAAAAGAATCATATTTTGTGTCTCTAATGTTTTTTCTAAAATAATTGCTTTTAAATCGGCAATTTTTGAATTGATTCTTTTGATTTTGTTTATGCTTTTTAATTCTTCTGAACAAATAGATAATTTATATGTTTCTTCAGATAGAATTGATTCATATTCTAAAATTAAATCAAAATTCTTTTCTATTTTTGCATATGTTTTATAACCAGCCATAGCAGAGAATGTGTTTTTGAAAATATCATTGCTATATAAAGTGCTGTGATATAAAGAATAAGTACCAGTAAAATAAATCATTTCGTTTAGTAGGGCTGTTTGAAGTGGGTAGTAGTCAGGGCTGATTGTTGATATTTCCATGTTATAGTATTTAACAGAATCAACAGGTGAGTCAGTTGCTACTGAAGCCATGTATTGAACGGCTGCTTCATTTAAGCCGATACCAGAATTTGATCTATCTAGTGTATATAATCCTAAACGAAGTAATCTACCATATTTGTTTTTTACTTCTTGCATAAAATGTAGACATTCATGTACTGCTAATGTGCTTAAATCATCAAGATTCATATCTTTACTAAAATAAATAGAATTATTTTTGTAGAAATATTTTGCAGCAGCCATATCATTAGGCATTTCAGCAATATACATGTTTAATCTAGCTATAGATATAAATAAATCGCTTTTATCTATATTATGCTCTGGAAAAGCTTTAGATAGCTTTTCTGAAATATTAGAAGCGATTGAATTTACTTGCATTGTATTAAGTTGACTAATTACATTGATACCTTCTTTTTTCAAAGTAGAATTAATGCTCATCTAAAACTCCTCAAATCTTTAGTATATGTATATTATACACCAAATAAAGTAAATAGACATATCAAATTAATTAAGAAAATATTACAATTATGTTACAAAACTAATGTTAACAAAATTTAATATTAGTAAAAAAAGGGGCTAAAAGGCTAAATTTCCGTAATAATGTAGGGTGTTAGTATATCTTAAAAAGCTCCAAATGCCTTGTGGGAGGCTTGATTTAGCTATTTTAACATAGTATAATATAAGTAGATTGAAATTAGAAAGAGAGTAGATTGATGAAAAATTTTAAATTTAACAAAGAGAAAGTGAAAATGGTAGTAGTTGGAACTTTTCTTTTTGGTGCGATTTTTTCTACTTCTGCTTTAGCTAGTACAAATGATATTAAGTTAAAAACAACAGAAGAATTTGAAAATTGGAATAATTTAACACAAAAAGAAAAAAGTCAAATTTTAATGCCAGAAACATTTTCAGTAAAGATGCCAGAAAGCATTTTAAGAGAATATGAAGTTGAAGGAATTCCAGATATGAGACAATCACTTTTGGGAGGATCAAGTTTTATTGCAGATTTAGATTATGTTTCTGCAAGTGCAACTTCATCAAGATTTAATTTAGCAGAAGCATTAAAGATGAGAGTTGAACATCAAGGTACAACTAGCGAATGTTGGGCTTTCTCTATATTAAAATCTATGGAAACAAATATTGCATTAAATTCTGGAAATAGAGCATTAAGCGATTTTTCAGAAAGACATATGGACTATGCTACATCAAAAACTTTTAGTGATGGTATAAATAAAGATGCTTTTAGTAGAGAAACAGGTAATGGTGGTCTTCCAATTGCAGGTCTTGCATATTTAACAAATGGACAAGGTGCTGTATTAGAAGAAGATATGCCTTTCGTTGATGATGATAAAAAAGAAATCTCTTTAAAAGAAATCGATAAAGAAGTTAATACAGTTGTAACTGATTATACAATATTCCCAGGAATAAATAAGACTTATCAAAAAGATGGATCTGGAAATACTATATCAGTAAAATATTATGATGCATATAATCAAGAGTATACAGATGCAGAATTAAGAACTGTAAGAAAAGCAATTAAGGAACATTTAGTAAAAGAGGGTGCAATTACTACAATGACTGGTGGTAATTATGCTCAATACTATAATAATCCATCAATATTTAAAGCGACAGCTTATAACTGTAATGATATTAATGCAAAAAGAGATCATGCTATTACAATCGTTGGATGGGATGATAATTATTCAAGAAATAACTTTGCAGAAGGAGCTAGACCATCTTCAGATGGTGCTTATATAGTATTAAACTCATATGGTAAAGATTCTTTTGATAAAGGATATATATATGTATCATATGAAGATAATTTTATTGAAAAAGAATTATATGGTATAGAATCAACATCAAAAGTTGATTATGATAATATTTATCAATATGACTTTTATGGTTCAGTATTCTCTATAGGTACTGATTCAATAAGTACTGGATATTTTGGTAATTATTATGAAAGAGATGCAAGTAAAAAAGAAATGTTAGAATCTGTTGGTGTAACAATAGCTTCATATGCTTCAGTAGAAATATATGTAAACCCATCAGATAGAACTATGCAAACAGATAAATTAATTAAAGTAGGTAAATCAGATGGAGTATTAACTCCAGGTTACCATAGAATTGATATTACACCTACAGAACTTACATCAGATAAGTTCGCTATTGTAGTAAAACAAAAATCAGAAGATGGAACATTTTATATTTCAACTGAAATCTGTGTAGATGGAAGTGCATATGCAAATGTTGATTCTGAAAACAAATCATATATGTCAATGGACGGTGTAACATGGACTAATATTTCTACACTTAAAATATCTGATGTTAATATGAAAAAATCAGACGTTTGTATTAAAGCGTTTACAACAGATATTGAGGAACCAGAACCAGAGCCAGAGCCAGAACAAAAACCAGAAGAGGTTCCAGAGGAAGAACCAGAGGATAAACCGGTAGAACAACCGGAAGAAAAACCTGAAGATAAACCACAAGAACCTGAGAAAGAACCAGAACAAAAACCAGTAGAGCCTGAGCCAGAGCCAGAGCCAGAACCAGAACCAGAAAAAATAGTATTAGAATCAGATGAATATACAATAACAGAAGATGGGTATATTATGAATATTGATTATAATACAACAATAAAAGAATTTTATGAATTAATTAGAACTGATTTCTTACCAACAATGGTAGAAGATGGGTTAGAACAAGAAGATGAAAATGCTCTTGTAAAAACAGGTATGGTTTTAAAATTATCAGAAGGTTCTAAGTATACATTAATAGTAAAAGGTGATATGAACCAAGACGGTAAAGTTTCGCTTATAGATGTATCTAAATTATTATTACATTATAACGAACAAAAAGGATATGAGTTAACAGGTGCTCCTGAAAAGGCTGCAGACATGAATGTTGACGGAAGAGTAAGTTTAATAGACTTATCAAGAATAATAACATTATATAATTCTATATAACAAATTATGTTATTAAAATGTAACATAAAAACAATAAAAACTACTTGATTTTTATTGGTTGAACAGTTATACTAAAGAAAAGGAGTGTTCAAATGAAAAGTAATGTTTTAAAAATTTCTATTATAGCAATTATGTTAGTTTTTGTGTATACTACAGTAGTTAGTGCGTTAAGTTTTACGCCATCAATGACTCCAAGTAGCACAGTAGTTCCAGAAGCTACTGAGTTTACAGTTGAAGTTAAAGTATCTAACTTAGATGTTGGACCAGATGGTATAAATACAATGTCTGGTGTTTTAGAATACGAAGACAAAGTGTTTGAAAAAATAAGTGCATCAAGTATTGAAGGATTAAATAGTTGGAACCCAACATTTAATGCTGAAACTGGAAAAATTACTTTAACAAAATTAGATTTCGTTAAAGAAGAAGAAAAAGTTTTCCAAGTTACATTCAAAACAAAAACAGGAATTTCTGGAGAAGCTGGAGAAATCAAATTAGTTGATATCATGGCAGCTAATAACTCATCAGAAATTAATGCACAAGATATTTCAACAACAATTACTGTTGGAACAAATGGTGGATCAAGTGCAAATCCTTCACAAGGAAACACAACAAATACACCAGGATTAAATATAACAGTAACACCAGGAACAACAAATACACCTAACCCAAATACAAATATAAGTGTAAATGTAAACAACACAAATAATAATACTAACACAAACAAAGCTAACACAACAAATACTAACAAAAACACAAATAAAGTTAATACAAATACTAACTCATTATCTTCATACGTAAATGGATATAACTCTAATTCAGTTGATGATATTCCATATACAGGAGTTGAAGATACAGTAATGTACTTAATGATTGGTGTTATGATCATTGCTATAATCTCTTATGTAAAATTCGAAAGAGTTAATAAAGAAATTAAATAGTATATATATATTTAAAAGGGCAACCAGTAGGTTGCTCTTTTTGCGCTTTTTTTGCAATTAAAATATCAAAATATTTATTAAATTGTTTGTAAAATGCCTATTGATACGATATAATAGGGATATTAATGTAGAAAAGGATTTTTAAGGATGAAATTACTAATCGCAGAAAAACCATCCGTTGCGATGGAATTTGCAAAAGTTTTAAAAATAAATGCAACAAGAAAAAATGGATTTCTTGAAGGACAAGATTGGGTTGTTACATGGTGTGTTGGACATTTGGTAACAATGTCTTATCCAGAAAAATACGATGAGAAATTAAAGTTTTGGAATTTAAATACATTACCATTTTTACCTAAAGAATATAAATATGAAGTTATACCTGCTGTACAAAATCAATTTGATACTGTAAAAGGATTACTTACAAGAGAAGATGTAACTGAAATATATATTGCAACTGACTCTGGGCGTGAAGGAGAATATATTTATAGATTAGTTGACGAAATGGCTGGAGTTGGAGATTCTAAAATAAGAAAAAGAGTATGGATAGATTCTCAAACAGAAGAAGAAATTCAAAAAGGAATAAGAGAAGCAAAAGATTGGAAAGAATATAATAGTTTATCTGATTCTGCATATTTAAGAGCAAAAGAAGATTATTTAATAGGTATTAACTTTTCAAGATTATTATCTATAATTTTTGGAAAAAGAATTGCTAAAGATTTAGATGAAGAGAAAGTTTCTATTTCAGTTGGTAGAGTTATGACTTGCGTTTTAGGAATGGTTGTATCAAGAGAAAGAGAAATAAGAAATTTTATAAAGACAAAGTATTATAAAATAATTGGTAATTTTGGAGATGAAAAATCATCATTTAAAGCTGAATGGAAAGTAAGTGAAACATCAAAATTATTTAATAGTCCACTTTTATATAATGAAACTGGTTTTAAATCAGAAGAACATGCTAAAAAGTTTATTATTAGCTTAAAAGATAAAAAAGCAATAGTACAAGAAATAAAGAAATCAAAACAAAAAGAAAATGCACCGCTTTTATTTAATTTAGCGGAGATACAAAATGAATGCACAAAAGTATTTAAAATAAAACCAGATGAAACATTAGAAATCATACAAGAATTGTATGAAAAGAAATTAGTTACTTATCCAAGAACTGATGCAAGAGTATTATCAACAGCAATTGCAAAAGAGATTGGTAAGAATTTAAATGGATTATATAAGAACTTTAAAGATGAAGAAATAAGTGCTTATATATCAAAGATGGTTAACGAGAAATATAGTACAAATTTAGTTAAGACAAAATATGTTAATGATAGTAAAATTACAGATCACTATGCTATTATCCCAACAGGACAAGGTTTAGAAAATTATGATAAACTTCCAGACTTGAAAAAAGAAGTTTATAAATTAATTGTAAAAAGATTTATAGCAATTTTTTATCCTGCTGCAGAGTATAATAAAGTAAATTTAGTTATTGATGTAGAGGGAGAACAATTTTCAAGTAGTGGTAGAGTTTGTACAAATCCAGGATTTTTAGAAGTATTAAAAAATAGAAAAAATGATAATCAAGAAGAAAGTGAAAATTTAGATATACTTTCAAATTTAAAAAAAGGTCAAGAAATTGCTGTTTTAAATTATGAAACTAAAGATTCAGAGACTTCACCACCTTCAAGATATAATTCTGGTGGTATGGTTCTTGCAATGGAAAATGCCGGAAAACTTATAGAAGATGAAGCTTTAAGAGAGCAAATAAAAGGTGCTGGAATAGGAACATCTGCTACAAGAGGAGAGATAATAAAGAAATTAGAAAGAATTAAATATATTGATATTAATTCAAAAACTCAAATAATAACACCAACTAAAAAAGGTGAAGTAATTTATGATATAGTAAACAAATCAATTCCAGATATGTTAAACCCAGATTTAACTGCAAGTTGGGAAAAAGGATTAGATATGGTTGCAAAAAAAGAAATAGATCCTAAAACATTTATGGAAAAATTAGAAAAGTATATTAATTCAAAAATAGATAAATTAGTACTTAGATAGAACCCTTTATGTAAAATTCTCATAATATGTAACATATAATTATGAGGAGGATGAGATATGTATAACTACATAATTAAAGGGGGAAAAAGACTTTATGGTGAAGTCGATGTTTCTGGTTCAAAAAATGCTAGCTTACCAATATTAGCAGCAACAATAATAAGTGGTAAGATAAGTAAAATTTATAATTTACCAGAAATTGATGATGTTAAAACAACCTTAGAAATATTAAAATTTCTAGGTGCAAAGATAAAAAAAGATAAGAATAAAGTAATAATAAATACTAAGAATATAAATAAAACAGAAATACCAGATGAATTAATGAGAAAATTAAGATCTTCAGTAATAATTGCTGGAGCATTAATTACTAGATTTAAGAATGTTAAATTTACATATCCTGGCGGATGTGATATAGGTTCAAGACCAATTAATTTACATTTAGAATCTTTTGAAAAAATTGGTATAAAAATAACTGAAAATTGTAGATATATAGAGTGTAAATGTGATAAAATAGAATCGAAAAATATCGTTTTAGAATTTCCTAGTGTAGGAGTGACTGAAAACATTATTTTAGCTAGTATTTTAGGAGATCACGAAGTTGTAATTAACAATGCTGCTCGTGAACCTGAAATAATTGATTTAGTAAATTTTTTAAATAAAATGGGGGCTAAAATATATGGAGCTGGAACAAATACAATAAGAATAAAAGCAGTAAAAGCATTAAATGATGTTTCATATAAAATAATGTCAGATAGGATTGAAGCTGCAACACTTTTAATTGCGGGAGCGATAACTGGAGGAACTATAAAAGTAAATAAAATAAATCCAGAATATATAGGGGCTCTACTAGAAAAATTAAAAGAAACTGGTTGTAATTTATCTGTTAATAAAGATAGTGTATATTTAAGAGCACCACAAAGATTAAAAGCTGTAGATATAAATACAATGCCTTATCCAGGGTTTCCAACAGACATGCAGCCAATGTTTTCTACAATGCTTACATTAGCAAAAGGAAATTCATTAATAAAAGAGAATATTTTTGAAAATAGGTTTAAATATTTACAAGAATTAAAAAGAACGGGAATAAAAATAACAGAAATAGATAGTAAAACCGTTATAATAAAAGGTGTAAGGAAATTACATCATACAGAACTTGAAGGTACTGATTTACGCGGAGCGGCATCAATGGTACTTGCGGGATTAGCTACAAAAGGTACAACGAGAGTAAGTAAATTAGAGTATTTACTAAGAGGTTACGAAGGTTTAGACAAAAAATTAAATCAATTAGGAGCATGTGTGCTTCGAGAAGAAGGTGATTAATATTTTGGAAGATGATGAAATAATAATTGGAATTAACAGAAAAACTTCGGCTAAAAAAGGAAATAAGAAGTCTAAAAAGAAAAAAACAGTAAAAGCGTCATCAAAAAAAGAAAGTAAAGCAGGAAAAGGTTCTGCTACTAAAACTGCGTCTAAGAAAAATGCAAAAACAAGAAATATTCCAATTGTTGCTAAAGTAATATTTGCTTTAATATTAGTAGTGTTACTTTTTATAGGTGCGTCATATGTACCATTATTTAATATTAAAAGTGTAGAAGTTGTAGGAAATAATAAAATTTCTAGTGATAAAATTATTGAGTTATCTGGAATAAATGATTCAATTAATTTATTTAAATTAGATAAAAATCAAATTGTTGAATCAATTACTCAAAATGCTTATATAGAAAACGTAGAAATATCTAGAAAATTTCCAAATAAAGTTGAGTTAAATGTTGTAGAAAGAGAAGCTAAATATATGCTTCAATTTGCTGATAGTTATGTATATATAAATAATCAAGGATATATGCTTGAAATATCAAATGAAAAGCTAAACATTCCAATTATTGTTGGATTTACAACTGACTTAAGTAATATTAAAGCGGGAAACAGAATAAATATTGATGATTTAAAGAAAATGAACATGGTTATAAAGATCTATGAAACAGCAAAAACAAGCGGTATAGGAGATTTTATAACTAAAATAGATATATCTAATCCAAAAAATTATGTATTAGGACTAGAAGGAGAAGGTAAAATGGTATACCTAGGAGATTGTTCTGATCTTAATACAAGGATAATATATTTAAAAGCTATATTAGATGCAAACAAAGGAAAAAGTGGTACAATATATTTAAATGTTGATTTAAATACAGAAAAAGTATATTTTAGGCCTAGTGAGATAAATAGTTAAACAATAAGAAAGGGGCTATTATGAAGAATCCAAATAAAGTAAAGATAGCAATTATTTTAGGAATAATGTGTTGTTTTTTAACTGCTGGAATTTGTGTTCAAATAAGAACTGTAAAAAGTAGTACAACAACGGTTGGTAGAACACAAGCAGAAAACGAACTAAGAGACAGCGTTTTAAGATGGAAAGAAAAATATGAAAATGCAAATAAAAAACTTGAAGATAGAGAAGAAAAACTTGAAGAACTAAGAAATAGTGTTGTAAATTCTACAGATTCTTCTAGTGATTTAACAAGTAGACTTCAAGAATATAATTCGTTATTAGGGTATACAGAAGTTAAAGGACCAGGAATTATAATAACACTTCAAGATGGAGATAGTTCTGTATTAGGTGGTCTTGCAACACAATATATTGTTCATGACGAAGATTTATATCAAGTTGTAAATGCTTTAAAAAATGTAGGAGCAGAGGCAATATCAATTAACGGTCAAAGAATTACAAATAGAACAGCTATTGCATGTGTAGGTAATGTAATAACAGTAAACGAACAAAAACTTGGTAGTCCATTTGTAATTCAAGCAATAGGCCCATCACTTTATTTATATAGTTCTTTAAAAATGCCAGGTGGATATTTAGAATATCTAGAAGGATATGGAGTAAAAGTAGATGTTAAACAAGTAGATAAAGATACTATTGTTATACCAAAATATGATGGTGTATATACATCAGTATATGCAACAAATGTTGAAGAGTAGAGGTGATAAAATTGAAAGCTAAAATAACATTAAGTATTTGTATGGGTTTTACAGCTTTAATTTTAACAATGGTAATGTTTACTCAATTTAAAACTGTTGATCAAACAGATATAACAGCAATTGAAACAATGAGAGAAACAGAACTAAGAACTGAACTTACAAGTTGGAAAACTAAATATGAAGATATAGAAACAAAAATTGAAGAACGTGATTCAAAAATAAATGAATATAAGCAAGAATTAAATAACGGTGCTAACAGTTTACAAATTCTTGAAGGCGAGGTAAGAGAAGCTGAAAATCATTTAGGATATACAGATCTTCAAGGACAAGGAATAATAGTTACATTAAAAGATACAGAAATCTTTAATGTAGAAAATTATGAATTAATAAAATTAGTTAATGAATTAAATATTGCTGGAGCAGAGGCGATATCAATAAATGATCAAAGAATAGTAAGTTCTTCAGATATAACATTAATTAATAATAGAATTATATTAGTTAATACTAAAAAAATATCTGGCCCATATACTGTTAAAGCAATTGGAGATAAACAATATTTTGAAAGTGCATTAACAATTAAAGGTGGATTTATTGATGAAATAAAAGCATCTGGATTAGATATAGAATATAAAGTTGAAGATAACATTGTAATACCAGCATTTGATGGTGAATTAGCATTTAATTATGCTAAAGAAAATGTTAAAGATAAGGAGGTAAAAGAATAATGTTATACATAGCAATTATTTTAGGTTGTGTTATTGGAGCAGTATTAGGAATGAATGCACCAGTAATATCTTACACATATTCTAGTTATTTATCTATAGCAATTATTGCTGCATTAGATACTGTATTTGGAGGAATTGCCTCTGTTGTAAAAGGTAATTTTGATTTAAAAATATTCTTATCAGGATTTTTTGGAAATTCAATTTTATCAATTGCTTTAACATTTTTAGGAAATAAGTTAAATGTTGATATTTATTTAGCTGCAATTGTTGTTTTTGTTGGAAGAATGTTTACAAACTTAGCAATTATAAGAAGATATTATCTAGAAAAATGGATTAAATTCGCTGAGAAAATGAAAGAAACAAGAACTAGAGCAGAAGAAAGTGAAAAGAAATGAAGAAAATAAATATAATAGTATTCATAATATTTGCATTTCTTGCTTTAGTTATTGGAATTAATCATGAGCCTTGGGCTGATGAAGCACAAAGTTGGATTATTGCTAGAGATGCAAGTGTTAGTGAAATCATATGGGATGTTTCTAGATATGAAGGAACATTTCCACTTTGGTTTTTAACTATAAAATTATTTATAAGTTTAGGACTTAAATATGAATATTTCTTTGTTATACCAATAATCATATCTTTGATAGGGTTATTGGTATTTTTAAAAGGAGTCAAAGCTCCAACAATAGTTAAAATATTGATTCCATTTACATATTATATTTTTTACCAATACACTATTGTTGCAAGAAGCTATTGTTATCTATTCTTAGCCTTATCATTGTGGGCAACATATTATAAGAATAGAGAAGAGAAATATCTACCATATACTTTATCGTTAGTGCTTTTATCGATGATTAGTATGCATGGAATGATTATTTCTGGAGTACTAGGAATAATATTTATAGTTGAAAATATTAATAAAAAGAAAGTAAGTGTAAGTATAATATGCATATGTACTTGGATTATAGAATGTATAATTCTATTTCCAAGAATGGATCTATATATGAATGTAGCGCTATCACATTCGATTATAAATGTAGTAGAAGGTATATTTAATACAATATTCGTAGGAACAAATATTGTAGAATTTATATTTAATTGTGTAGGTATTGTTCTTACTTTTATAGTAGGAATATATTTAATAAGAATAAAAGATAAGTCTATATGTATTACAAGTCTATGTTTAATTATATTTATGTGTTTAATAAGATTAGTTTCTCATCATTTAGGAATACTTTATTTAGTAATACTTTTTGGTGTACTAGCAAATTATGATGCGTTAAAATCAAAATATAAGCTTTTTGAGAGATTTTTTATAGTAATGCTTGTAGTATATGTTTCTTATACAGGAATTTCGTCTATAAATGATTTTAAAAATAATTATAGTGCTGCAAGACAAATTGCTATATATATAGAAGAAAATAATATAGATAAAGCAGAAATATATAGATTTGGATATAAACAAGTTGCTATATTGCCATATTTTGAATCAAATTTATTTGCTAATACAGATAAAACAATATATGAATGGAAGCAATCAAATACGGATTTTTATGACTATGTAAATTTTGATAAAGAAAAGATAGTAGAAAAGAATAAAGGTAGCTGGCCAGAATATATATTAGTAGAAAAAGAAAATACTGAAAAAATAATGATGATTAATGAACTAATACAAGATACAGATAAATATGATTTAATATATTCTGCAGAAGGAAAGTTATATTATAAGAATACTTTTATAGATACAGAAAACTTTAATTTGTATAAATTAAGTAAAAATTAAAAATAATTTTAGGGGAGTAAAATTTATATTTTGCTCCTTTTTATTTTTATTAAAATAATAAATAAATTTTTTGAAAAAAATTTGCTTTTTTATCAAAAAAAGTGAAAAATTATATTGAATTTAGTGAAAAAATGTTATATATTAGGTCTTGTATTTTGAATTTTTCAAAATTAACGAAAATATTACAATTTAATTACAAAAATGTGTCAGATTTACTTGACTTTTTAGATGAAATGTAATATTCTTAACGCATAGAATTTGGAACAGAAAAAGAAAATAAAATGGAGGAGTTAACTTTGGCAATAGGGGATATAATTGTTGGTATCGATATTGGAACCTCTAAAGTTAGTACATTTGTTGGTGAAGTTAATAATTTCAATCAAATCGAAATTATTTGTAGTACAAGCTGCAAAAATCAAGCAATTAAAAAGGGTAGAATCGTTAATGAAGACGAACTAAGCGATGCAATTGCTAGAACAATTAGCGAAGTAGAAGATATATCAAATCTACAAGTTAATTCAGCGTATACTACTATACCTGGTAAATACATAACAATAGTTCAAAACAGTATCGTAAAAGATGCAAAAGATAAGTTTGCTGGAATATCAATAAAAGATGTTGCTTCAGCTATAATACAAGTTAGAGATATAGAAATCCCAGAAGATAAAGTGTTAATTGATGTTGTACCTGATAAATTTATCCTAGAAGATGGTAAAGCAGTTGATGACCCTGTAGGTAAATTTAGTAGTAACTTTACTTTAACAGCACAAATAATATTAGCAGAAAAAGAATATATAAAACAGTTAACTTCAGTCTTTAAAAAGGCAGGAATAGAAATAGATGGAGTTGTACCTACATCTTTAGCTGAAAGAAATCTAGTATTAGATACTAATGAATTAACAGATAATGTTATGATATTAGATATCGGAGCTGGGAATACAGAAATTGGTATATTCAATGGTTCAACATTTGTATATACAAATACAATAGCTTTAGGTGGAGATAATATAACAAGTGATATAGCTTATGTGCTTAATATATCTAGAGAAGAAGCGGATAAATTAAAACGACAATATGGTTTAGCATTAAGATCTTTTATAGATAATGATAATAATATTGTATTAAATACATGTAAAGATATGGATTCAAAAAATATGACTATAAAAAGTTCAGATTTAATTGAAATCATAGAAGCAAGAATTGAAGAAATGTTTACACTTGTTAATAGAGATATAACTTCACATGGAATAAAAAATAACATAAATAATGTAATTTTAACTGGTGAAGGTATAGTTAATATAAATAAAAGTGATATGGCAGGAAAAATAATTTTAAATATTCCTGTAAAAATATCAACAGGAAGATTAGTAAGCACAGTAAAATCTACATATAGAGTTAGTTATGCATTAGTAAGATATATAGCAGCAAGACCATATGCAAAAACAGTTTCAAGTAGTATATCTGTAAAAACAGAAAGAAACCTACTAAAAACTGTTATAGAAAAAGTTAGAGACTTTTTCTATTCATAAAATTTGTTTTTAATTTTTAATATTTATATAGAGAAATAAAAAGGAGGAAATACTCTTATGATTATGGACGATAATGAGTTAAATTACATGATGGATGGAACAGCTACAATAAAAGTTATTGGCGTTGGAGGAGCTGGAAATAATGCTGTTAACAGAATGATTGAAGCAGGAATTAGAAATGTTGAATTTATAGCTGTTAACACAGATAGACAAACATTAAATGAATCTAAAGCTAGTTCAAAAATCCAAATAGGAGAAAAATTAACAAGAGGTTTAGGAGCTGGAGCAAATCCAGATATCGGATCTCAAGCTGCTGAAGAAAGCAGAGCAGAAATTGCAGAAGTACTAAAAGGTGCTGATATGGTATTCGTAACAGCTGGTATGGGTGGTGGAACAGGAACTGGTGCCGCTCCAATAGTTGCTGCTACTGCAAAAGAAATGGGAATTTTAACAATTGGTGTTGTTACAAAACCATTTACATTTGAAGGTAAAAAAAGATTAGCACAAGCAGAACGTGGAATCACAAGTTTAAAAGGAAAAGTTGATACTTTAGTAGTAATTCCAAACGATAAATTATTACAAGTTATCGATAGAAAAACATCAATGATCGAAGCATTTAGAATGGCTGACGATGTATTAAGACAAGGTGTTCAAGGTATCTCAGATTTAATCTCAGTACCTGGTGTTATTAACCTAGACTTTGCTGTTGTTAGAACAATAATGTTAAATCAAGGTATGGCTCATATGGGTATCGGATGTGCAAGTGGTGAAAACAGAGCTGAAGATGCTGCTAAACAAGCAATTCAAAGTCCAATGCTTGAAACTTCAATCGAAGGTGCAAGAGGAATCATTATCAATATTACTGGTGGAAGCGATATGGGATTACATGAAGCTAATACA
>JAZLBY010000011.1:0-9466 GCA_045613965.1 Candidatus Scatovivens sp. | reverse complement strand
TATTAAAAGCAATTGAAAAAGCTATTTTAGCATCTGATATTGGATTAAATCCAAATAATGATGGAAAAGTTATTAGATTAAACTTCCCTGATTTAACAGAAGAAAGAAGAAAAGAATTAGCTAAAGAAGTTAGAAAAATAGATGAAGAAGCTAAAGTTGGAATTCGTTCAATCAGAAGAGATGGAATGGATACAGTTAAAGATGAACAAAAAAGATCTGAAATAACAGAAGATCAAAAAGCTGATTTTGAAGATAAAATTCAAAAATTAACAGATAAATATGTTGCTGAAATTGACAAAATTTTAGAAAACAAAGAAAAAGAAATAATGAGTATTTAATTGGAGAACTAATGGAAGAACAAAATAATCTTAAACATATAGCAATAATCATGGATGGTAATAGAAGATGGGCAAAACAAAGAAATTTGCCTGTCAAACTAGGCCATAAACAAGGTGCAGAAACATTAAAAAAGATTGTAAGACATGCTAATAATATTGGTGTAGAATACTTAACTGTATATGCTTTTTCAACAGAAAACTGGAAAAGAAGTGAAGAAGAAGTTAGTGCTTTAATGAAACTTTTAGAAGCATATCTTGCTGATTTTACAGAAGATGCTGACTCAGAAAATATTGTTATTAGAGTACTTGGAGACTTAACAGCACTTTCACCAGCACTTCAAAAAAGCATAGATTCTGCAATTGAAAGAACAAAAATGAATACTGGTATAGTGTTTAATATTGCACTTAACTATGGTGGAAGAAACGAAATAGTAAATGCAACAAAAGGCATTATAGAAGATGTTAAAAATGGAAAATTAAATGTTGAAGATTTAGATGAAGCTAAATTTTCTGAATATTTATATACTGGAACAATTCCAGATCCAGATTTATTAATAAGAACTAGTGGAGAAGTAAGATTAAGTGGATTTTTACCTTGGCAACTAGTTTATTCTGAATTTTTATTTATTGAAAAATTATGGCCTGATTTTACAGAAGAAGATCTAGACCAAGCTATTGCACAATTTAACAAGAGAAATAGAAAATTTGGAGCAAAATAAAATAAGCGAAGGACAAGATTAAAATGATTAAAAGACTTATAACAGCAATAATTGGATTACCAATTGTTGTATTAGTATTTGCTTTGGGAAACAAATACATAATGGATGTTTTGTTAGCGTTAGTCGCTATTATTAGTATGTATGAGTACACAAAATGTGTTGGTAGTAAAAATGTAAAACCAATTAAATGGGTTTCTTATTTAGTAGCAGCATTAATTAGTATTATACATTTAATTCCATTTGAAATATTACCTATTGCATTTACATACTTAATACCAGTATTATTACTTGTATTATTTTTACATGTAATTGTTACAGATATGAAAATTACATTTGAAGATATTGCTTATACTTTTATTGGTATTTTATATGTGGTTCCATTAATTGCATCTGTTGCAATGATCTATGGAATGGATGGAGATGTTAGTGGAAAAATATTAATTTGGTATGTATTCTGTGCTTCATGGGGAACTGATACAAGTGCGTATTTAGTTGGAATGAAATTCGGAAAACATAAATTTAGTAAAGTAAGTCCAAAGAAATCAATAGAAGGATGTGTTGCTGGTGTATTTGGAGCTATATTAACAGCTTTAATTTATACATTTGCAATTAATTCATTGATGGGATTAAGTATTTCTTACTTAACAATGGGATTAATTTGTGCAGCATTAAGTGTTGTTGGACAAATTGGTGACTTTGCAGCGTCAGTTATTAAAAGACATTTTGAAGTTAAAGATTATAGCAATATATTCCCTGGACATGGTGGAATGTTAGATAGAATTGATAGTGTAATGTTTATTGCACCATTTGCATATCTTTTATTAACTTTATTCGTATAGAATTAGTTGATTAAGGTGTTACGCAGGAGGAAATAAATTGGATTTTATATTAGATTTTATAAAAATTGTATTTATATTAGGATTTTTAATATTTATACATGAAGGTGGCCATTTTTTGGCAGCTAGACTTTTTAAAGTAAAAGTAGAAGAGTTTTCAATTGGTTTCGGACCTAAACTTTGGGAGAAAAAAGGTAAAGAAACAAAATATATGTTATGTGCCATTCCTTTAGGTGGATTCTTAAAGATGTTTGGTGAAGGTGGATCAGAAAAAGGTGAAGGATCATTTAACAGTAAGACTGTTTGGCAAAGATTTGTCATAGTTGCAGCTGGAGCAACAGTAAATGTTGTTTTTGGTTTAATAGCATACTTTATACTTTCTTTTTCAACTGGATATAACATGTCTACAAATATATCAGTAATTTTACCAGAAGCTCATACTAGTCTTTCTTCTAACGTTCAAGTTGGAGATAAATTAGTAGAAGTTAATGGAAAGAAAATAAGAATAAAAAATGACTTAGCAAGATCATTAGAAGGATGTAATGGTGAAGATGTTGAAGTTACTATTGATAGAGATGGTGAGCTAAAAACATTTACAATTACACCAGTACAATACATTGATGAAGCGTATATTTTAGGAATTCAAGTGGCATTTGCTGAAGATGGTACAATTCAAGAAAGATTATATTATTCATTCTGGGAAACAATAGCATTTATCGGAGATATGTTCCATAATATCAAGTTATTATTAACTGGAAAACTTGGAATAGATAAACTTGCTGGACCAATCGGAATTTCAAATATTATAGCAGAATCAAATAGTATGTATGATTTTGTATATTTACTAGCGTTTATTTCTATTTCTTTAGGATTAACAAACTTTTTACCAATACCAGCATTAGATGGTGGAAGAATGGTATTATTAGTTGTTGAAGGAATTAGAAGAAAACCAATAGATGAGAAAATTGAAGATGCAATTCAATCATTTGGATTTTTATTATTGATTGCTCTTGCAATATTTGTATCATTTAATGATTTAGTTAGGTTATTAAAAACTTTAATATAAATGCAAAAGATAATTTAGTAAAGGGGAAATATGTTATGAGATGTAGTATATGTGGTGCAAAATTAAGAAAAGCTGGAGATATTTGTACAACTTGTTACAAAGCATATCAAGAGGAAGAAGACTTAAAAAAAGATAAGAAAGAAGTATTAAAAATTAGAAGAAAATATTCTATACCATATGAAGTGGTAAAATATTGTGAATTATATCTAATTTTCGTTATTTCAGCTATTGGATGCTGGGCATTTGGAAATATCGCAGAAGGATTTTTATGTTTCTTAATAATGTTTTTAATATTAGGATTAATCTTTTTCTGGGATAAAAGAATTGCAATGGCGACAAAAGCAACATTCTATGAGAAAAAAGTTGTATATAAATTTGACTTTTTATTTATTCATATTGAAAGAGTTGTTAAATATACAGACATTACAGATGTAACATATTATCAAAAGATGAGACAAAAAAGATATGGTTTTGGAGATCTTTGTTTCTATGCGAAAGGTCCAATACCAGGTGCAACACTTCTTAATGGATTCCAAATTAAGAATGTTGAGGATGTAGAAGGAACATTAGATAAAATAGGAGAAATAGTAGGTCCTTATCTTGTTCCTGAAGAAAAATAAGTAAGAGGCAACGGCGAATGCAAAAAAAATATATAAAAGAAGTTTTCAATGACTTTGACAGTAATTGTAATTTAATAGATGCTGAAATTGAGAATATTAATTTATATAAAAAACTTAATAAACTACAAATTAAAGTAGTATCTTCAAAGCCAATTAGTTTACAAGATATCGAATTGTTCGAGAATTATCTAGTGAATGTTTTTAAGGTGGGCAAAGTTTCAATTGACATTGGTTATTCTGATCTAGAAATAGATCAGAATATTCCTGAGAATTGGAATAATATTTTAAGATATATTGCCAAAAAAGAACCATTCAGTAAAGCTATGTTAACAAATAGTAGAATCTCGATTAATGAAGATAAAGTAATTGTAACATTGGCTATGAAAGGTGCTGCTTTTTTAATTGCGAAAAAGTTTGATAGAGGGTTAGAGCATTTACTTTTAAATTTATATAACAAAGAATATACAGTTGAATTTTCAGAGAATGTTTCAGCTGATTATGAAAAAGAATTAATTGAAAGAAGAAAACAAGAAGAAAAAGAAGCTTTATTAGAACTTGAAAAACAAGCTAAGATAGAA
Source organism: Candidatus Scatovivens sp. (assembly GCA_045613965.1). Lineage (GTDB taxonomy): Bacteria > Bacillota > Clostridia > TANB77 > CAG-508 > Scatovivens. Next base: position 5,309 of record JAZLBY010000011.1, on the reverse strand, counting down.
GTTGAACTTGCAAAAGAACGTAAGAAACAAGAACAAGAGCTTGAAAAAGAAAGAAAAAGACAAGAAGATGAAAGACTAAAAGAAGAATTAAGAATGCAAAATCCAGAGCTTGCAGCTAAGATTGAAGCACATCAAAATAAAGATCCAGAAGTTAAAGATGAAGCATCACCATTAATTTTAGGTAGAAGTTTAATGATTAGAACTGAACTAGTTAAAATTGATACAATTCCTATGACAGAAGATGCTGAAGTGAGAGTTTGTGTTGATGGTGAAGTTTTAGAAGGTTCTTTGGATTCAAGAGATATTAAAGATGAAAAAGCAATTCTTATGTTTAACCTTTTTGATGGTACAAGTACTATTGGATGTAAAGCATTTTTGCCAAAAGAAAAATTAAAAGATGTTAAAGGTAGAGTATCAGGTGCAAAAGGATTAAGAATTGAAGGTGTAGCTAAATATAGTCCATATTCTAAAGAAGTTGAAATTATGGCTAATACTATAATTGAATCAACTGGCTTTAAGAAAGAAAAGAGAATGGATAATAGTGAAGAAAAAAGAGTTGAGCTTCATATGCATACTCAAATGAGCCAAATGGACGCTATTACTCCATGTGCAGATTTAGTTAAAAGAGCTATATCATGGGGATGGAATTCTATTGCAATTACAGACCATGGTGTTGTTCAAAGTTTTCCTGACGCACATAAACTTTTAGGAAAAGTTGGAGATGTAATAAAAGTTATATATGGTGTAGAAGCATATTTCTGCCCAGATAAAGATCCTGCAGTTATAAATTCACAAGGACAAGATTTAGATACTACATATTGCGTATTCGATTTAGAAACAACAGGTATATCTCATTTAACAGAAAAAATAACAGAAATTGGTATTATTAAAATTAAAAATGGTGAGGTAATTGATACATTTGAATCATTTGTTAATCCAGAAAAACCAATTCCTCAAGAAGTTGTTGAAGTAACACATATAACTGATGATATGGTAAAAGATGCTCCAACAATTGAACAGATAATGCCAAAAGTATTAGAGTTTATGAAAGGTTCTGTTTTAGTTGCTCATAACGCTGACTTTGATATTGGTTATATGAAATATAACTGTGAGCAATTAGGATTAGATTTTGATTTTACTCATATAGATACACTTCGTCTTGCTAAAGCTATTTATCCAGAATTTTCAAGATATAAACTTGGATTTATTGCTGATAAATTAGGAATTAAAGTAGAAGTAGCTCATAGAGCTTTAGATGATGTTAAAACTTTAGTTGCTGTTTTCAAAGAAATGATTGAAAAAGCTAAAGATAGAGATGGAAAAACAATAGATGATTTCGATAATAAATTCGAAACTGATTTTAGAAAATTACCAACATATCATATGATTATTTTAGCAAAAGATTATGTTGGACTTAAAAACTTATATAAACTTGTTTCTTATTCACACTTAGATTATTTTTATAAGAAACCAAGAATATTAAAATCAATGCTTAACCAATATAGGGAAGGATTGATTATTGGTAGTGCCTGTGAAGCTGGAGAATTATATAGAGCTATAGTTGCAGGTAAAACTGATGAAGAATTAGAAGAAATTGCTGAATATTATGATTATTTAGAGATTCAACCTTTAGCTAATAACGAATATATGATTCGTGAAGGACAAGTTGAAGGATGGGAGATATTAAGAGAATTTAACAAAAAGATTGTAGCACTTGGTGAAAAAATGAACAAACCAGTTGTTGCAACATGTGATGTTCACTTTATGGATCCACAAGATGAAGTTTATAGAAGAATACTTCAAGCTGGTCAAAAATATGATGATGCTGATAATCAAGCACCACTTTATTTAAGAACAACTGAAGAAATGCTTGAAGAATTTAGTTATTTAGGTGAAGAAAAAGCACGTGAAGTAGTTATTACAAATACAAATTTAATTGCCGATATGTGTGAAAGGATAAGACCAATTTCACCTGAAAAATGTCCACCTCATATCCCAGGATGTGAAGAAGACATTAAAACTATTACATATCAAAAAGCACATGAATTATATGGAGATCCATTACCACAAATAATTCAAACAAGACTTGAAAAAGAGTTAAGTTCAATTATTAATAATGGATATTCCGTAATGTATATTATTGCACAAAAACTAGTATGGAAATCAAATGAAGATGGATATATAGTTGGTTCCAGAGGATCTGTTGGATCTAGCTTGGTTGCATATATGACAGGTATAACAGAGGTTAATTCTCTTCAACCACATTATAGATGTCCAAAATGTAAATATTCTGATTTTACAGACTATGGAATTGGAAATGGATTTGATCTTCCAGATAAAGATTGTCCAGAATGTGGAACAAAACTTGCAAAAGATGGAATGGATATTCCGTTTGAAACTTTCCTTGGATTCAATGGAGATAAAGAGCCTGATATCGACTTAAACTTCTCTGGTGAATATCAAGCTAAAGCTCATAAATATACTGAAGTAATTTTTGGTAAAGGAACAACATTTAAAGCTGGTACTGTTGGTACTGTTGCTGACAAAACAGCTTTTGGTTATGCTAAAAATTATTTTGAAGAAAGAAATATTATTAAACCAAATGCAGAAGTTGCAAGAGTTTCTGCAGGATGTGTTGGTGTAAAAAGAACAACAGGACAACACCCTGGTGGTATTATAGTAGTTCCAAAAGGAAGAGAAATTTTTGAATTTACACCAGTACAACACCCAGCTGATGATGCTGGTTCAGATATCATAACAACACACTTTGATTATCACTCTATTGATGCTAACTTACTTAAGCTTGATATTCTGGGTCATGACGATCCGACTGTAATTCGTATGCTTCAAGATTTAAGTGGTGTTGCACCAACAGATATTCCTTTAGATGATAAAGAGACTATGTCTATATTTAATTCAACAGATGCACTAGGAGTAACTCCTGATCAAATTGGTTCAGAAGTAGGAACATATGGTATTCCTGAATATGGTACAAAATTTGCTCGAGGGATGCTTGTGGACACTCGTCCTACTTCATTTGATGAATTAATTCGTTTATCTGGATTATCACATGGTACTGACGTATGGCTAGGTAATGCTCAAACACTTATTGAAGAAGGGGTAGTTACACTAAAAGAAGCTATTTGTTGTCGTGATGATATCATGGTTTATTTAATGAAAAGAGGATTGCCGCCAGATAAGGCATTTAAAATAATGGAAACAGTACGTAAAGGAAAGGCTTTAAAAGATCCAGAAAAATGGGAAGGCTTTAAAGCTGTTATGAAAGAATTTGATATACCAGAGTGGTATGTTAAATCTTGTGAGAAAATCAAGTACATGTTCCCTAAAGCCCATGCTGCTGCATACGTTACTAACGCATTTAGAATTGCGTGGTTTAAAGTACATATGCCACTTGCATATTATGCAGCATATTTTACAATCAGAGCAAAAGCTTTTGATGCTGAATTTATGATTAATGGTAAAGCAAAAGCAAAAGCTAAGATGGATGAAATAACATCACTTGGAAATAATGCTGCACCAAAAGATAAAGATATGTATGATGATTTAGAACTTGTATATGAGATGTATGAAAGAGGATATGAATTCTTACCAATAGATTTATATAAATCTCATAGTACAAAATTCCAAATTGAAGACGGTAAGATAAGACCACCTTTAAACAGTATTGCAGGTCTTGGAAATGTTGCTGCTGAAAGTATTTATCAAGCTAGATGTGAAGAACCATTTGAATGTATTGAAGATATGCAAGCACGTTCAAAAATAGGTAAATCAGTAACAGAATTGCTAGAAAAATTTGGATGCTTAAAAGGTATGACAAAATCAAATCAATTAAGTTTATTTATATAAACTGCGAAAGAAGAAAAAATATGGGAATATTAGAAGTTTTAGATTTAAGATATGTTGTTTTATATTTCTTTATAATCAATTTAATAGGATTTTTAGCTATGGGAATTGATAAATATAAAGCACAAAAAGATTTATGGAGAATACCAGAAGGAACACTAATTACTATCGCTTTAATTGGCGGTAGTATTGGTGCTATTATAGGGATGAAAACATTTAGACATAAAACAAAGAAATTAAAGTTCTCTGTAGGACTGCCAACTATACTGATTTCAGAGGTTGCGCTTGTCGTTTATTGTATCATAAAATTCTTATAAAAATCTTGTTTAAAGATATGCGATATGATATAATTATCGAGATAAAAAAGGATGTAGAAGGGAAGATATTTTATGCTAGAAAAGCTAGTATTTAATTTATTAGCATGTTCCTTATTCATAATAATATTTTTTAAAATTATTAGGAAAGATGATGCAAATTACATAGGTTTATTAGTACTACAAGCAATAGGAATAACAATAAGCTTTGTTGAAATAAGATTAGGTATTGATATTAGTAATTTTACAGTTGCTTCTATCAGATATATTCTTTCAATACTTATTCCATTTGCAATTGTGGTAATGGAAATAAAAGGTTTGAATTTTTCAGAGATATTAAGTGTTATCGCTGCAAAATTCTTTATGATGATTGGTGATACAAAAACAGCAAAAACTATTTTAGTAAAACTTGTATCAAAATATCCAGAAAGCTATTATGGACACAAATATTTAGCTGAATGTTACGAAAAAGAAGGCGGAATGAGAAGAGCAATTGATGAATATGTAACAGCAGTTGATATAAAGAAAAATGATTATAAATCATATTTTAAAATAGCAGATCTTTTAAGAGATCTTGGTAAAAAAGATGAAGCAATTCAAATGCTTGATCATCTAGTAAAAACTAAACCAGATTGTTACGAAGCATCTTGTTTACTTGGAGAGCTTCTATGTGAGCAAGAGAGATTTAAAGAAGCTGCAAATGTGTATCATGAAGCATTAAAGTATAAACCAGCAGATTTCGATTTATATTATAACTTAGGTATCGTATATACAAGATTAAGCGATTTTCAAATGGCTAAAGAAATGTATGAAAGAGCAGCAGAAATTAATCATAGAATGTATGGTGCAAATTACAACTTAGGTTTAATTGCGTTTATTCAAAAAGATTACGATGTTGCAGAAAAATATTTCGAAGAAAGTTTATATGGCGAACTAGAAGCAATGTCATATTATCAACTTGCTAAGATTTATATTTATAAAGGCGAGAAAGATAAAGCTATAACATTTTTAAATAAAGCTATAGAACTTGATCCAAGCTTATTAAAAGTAGCTGAGAAAGAAAAAACATTTGAAAAAATTAAAGAATATATTACTGTATCAGTAAAAATGGATGAAAAAGAAGTTGAAGAT
>JAZLBY010000010.1:0-18807 GCA_045613965.1 Candidatus Scatovivens sp. | reverse complement strand
GGCTACGCTTCATAAGGACGAAGACCTTAAGAAAGTAACCTTCAAGGATATTGCGGGACTTGAAGAGGAAAAAGAAGAACTGGCGGAAATAGTAGATTTCCTGCGGAACCCGCATAAGTACATCAATCTGGGTGCAAGGATACCTAAAGGAGTGCTTTTGGTAGGCCCTCCGGGAACAGGTAAAACATATATTTCTAAAGCTACTGCCGGAGAAGCAGGAGTTCCGTTCTACAGCATCAGCGGATCTGATTTCGTTGAAATGTTCGTAGGTGTTGGTGCTTCAAGAGTAAGAGATTTATTCGAGCAAGCAAAGAAAAATGCACCATGTATTATTTTCATAGATGAAATTGATGCAGTTGGACGCCAAAGAGGCGCTGGCCTAGGTGGTGGACATGATGAAAGAGAACAAACACTTAACCAATTATTAGTAGAGATGGATGGTTTTTCAGCTAACGAAGGTGTTATCGTACTTGCAGCTACAAATAGACCAGACGTACTTGATAAAGCATTATTAAGAGCAGGAAGATTCGATAGACAAATTTTAGTTGGTCAACCAGATGTTAAAGCTAGAGAAGATATATTAAAAGTACATGCTAGAAAGAAAAAATTAGGTGATGATGTAGATTTAGGAACAATAGCTAAAAATACAGCAGGATTTGTTGGTGCCGATTTAGAAAATATTTTAAATGAAGCAGCCTTATTAGCAGCTAGAAGAGACAAACAAGAAATAGGTATGCTAGAAATAGAAGATGCTATGGTTAAAGTAACTATGGGACCAGAGAAAAAATCAAGAGTAATTAGTGAAAAAGAAAAGAAACTAGTTGCATTCCATGAAGCTGGTCACGCTGTAGCAAGCAAATTCTTACCAACTCAAGATGATGTTCATCAAATTTCTATTATTCCAAGAGGAATGGCTGGTGGATATACAATGTATAGACCATCAGAAGATAGATCATTTATGAGTAAATCTGAGATGGAAGAACAAATCATATCATTATTAGGTGGTAGAGTAGCTGAAGCATTAGTATTAGGAGACATCTCTACAGGGGCAAGTAACGACATTGAAAGAGCATCAAAAATTGCAAGAGCAATGGTTACTAAATATGGTATGAGTGAAAAACTAGGAGCAATTACATTTGGATCAGGACATGAAGAAGTATTCTTAGGAAGAGACTTTACAACACAAAAGAACTTTAGTGAAGAAACATCAGGATTAATTGACGCAGAAGTTAAGAGAATTATAGATACAGCTTATAGAAGAACAGAAGAAATCTTAAATCAAAACATGGATAAACTTCATACAGTTGCTAATGTGTTATTAGAAAAAGAAAAAATAGATGGAGAAGAATTTAACAATATAATGAATTCTTAATCTTCGAATTCTAATTAAATACTAAAAAGAAGCGCCTTTATAGGCGTTTCTTTTTTTGCATAAAAAAAGAACTAACCTTTCGGTTAGCTCTGGTGCGCCATAGAGGGGTCGAACCTCCGACCTTGTGATTAAGAGTCACCTGCTCTACCAACTGAGCTAATGGCGCATATCAATAACAAAATACATTATAAAACAATGAAATTAGTTTGTCAATGAATTCATAAAATATGTTAAAAAAATGAATAAAATTAAATAGATGGGAGATAATAGACTTAAATCTTATGAAGAAAGGATATATAAATGGGAACATTAAATCAAATGGAACTTCAAAATTTAAGACATTTTATAGGTGCGCAATCTAATTCGTATGCTAAATTTACACATTATGCAGATTCTGCAGTTGATCCACAAATTAAACAAGTGTTAAATAAAGCAGCACAAGATGCATTGAATTCTAAACAAAAATTAATGTCTTTTTTAGTGTAGGAGGTAAAATGGAAGAAAAAGCAATTGTTAATGATGTATTATCAACAACTAAATCTTGCTTAAAAGATTTTCAAAGTGCGATAGCAGAGACTGCTAATATTGAGCTTAGACAAACTTTACAAAATTTAAGAAATTCTTCTGAAAGTTTTCAATATGAACTTTTTAAACTTGCAGAATCTAAAGGTTATTATGTGCCTGCTCAAAACGCAACTGTAAAAGAAATCGATACAGTTAGAAATGAAGTAAGTAATTAAGAAAGAATGTCCGGAAAAATACCGGACTTTTCTTTATTTTTTTGAAAATTAGAATAAATTGTTATTGACATTATTTCATAAATATTATAAGCTAATGGTGAATATAAGTATTTATTTTTGATTAAAATTTTAAAATTTAAATGTTTTGGCGTGAAAGCCTTGTTTTTCATGCTAAAATGTTATGCTACTCGTTTTAAAATTTTGATATAAAAAATGAAATACATAAAATTATATTCAAATATGGTACAAAGGGGTGGTGGCAATTACTAATATTCTAAAGAACATGGTTATCTACTTAAGAGTATGGATTAAATTAATCATTATGCTACTTGTAGGTTTAGCAATCATAGGTTTTGTAGTTTTTGTCGTGTATAAACCAATGTACAGTGTATCTTTAAACGGTGAGTTTATAGGTTATACTGAAGACAAAAGTAAGTTACAAAAGAAAATAAATACATATTTAGATAGTGGAGACAACAAAACAGTAGCATTTGTTGAGGTAGACAATTATCCAGAATACGATTTATGTTTGTTACAAAAAGGACTAAAAGCTAATGATGATGAAATATTTAATACAGTAATTAGCTCTGGTGTTCCATATTACAAATATTATGCGATTCTTGAAAATGGTGAAGAAAAATATTATGTATCATCATATGAAGATGCTGATTCAATTATTAATGATTTAAAATCAAAAAATAGTCAAAATCAAGATTCAATAACTTATGCTTTAAAATATGAAACAGAGTTAAAAGAATTTTCAGATAAACAGGCAGTATCTACAGCATTGTATAAAGAAAAACCAGCTGTAGTTAAAAAGAAAAAGGTTGTTACATCAAAATCTTATGATATGGCAAATACATCTTTAGGGATTTCATTAGTAAGACCTGTAAATGGAACAATTACTTCAAGATTTGGAAGAAGAAGAAGTGGTATTCATACAGGACTTGACGTTGCTACATCATCAGGAACACCTTTAAAAGCAGCTGCTGGAGGAACTGTAATTTATTCAGGATGGAAAGGTTCATATGGTAATCTAGTAATTATTGATCATGGAAATGGTATTCAAACATATTACGCACACTGTAGTAGATTATATGTTAATGTAGGACAGGCAGTAAATCAAGGGGAAACGATAGCAGCAGTTGGTTCAACAGGAAACTCAACTGGGCCACATTTACATTTAGAAATTAGAGTAAATGGAGTAGCAAAAAATCCTCAAAATTACCTATACAACTAAAGTTAAAGGAGAGTTTAAAAAACTCTCCTTTTATGTTTGTCTTATTAATTATTTAAAATAAAATTGCCTCACTAAATTCTTTAATTTTTGAAATTATTATATTAGACGTAAAATAAGGTGTGGTTTCATCTAAAAATGAAATTTGCATCTTTTTTGTTCGTTCTGAGGGTAAATTTTTGATATGTATTAACAAAAAATATACTTTCTTATATGAATATAAATTGATAATAATATTTGGACTATATTGATGTAATTTATGTCTTTTTAAGAAGTCGAGATATTTATTTTTTGAATTAAAAACAAATCCATAGTTAGTACATGCGAAAGTGCTATCTAAGGGATTAGTTGAGCTTTGTTTTAATAAAAAATTCTTGTTATCAATGGTTATATATATTGTAAATTGGGTATTATGTAAGAAGTATATTTCTGATTTGATATGTTGATCTTGATAATTAAAATTTAGTTTTTCTTTTGCAATACTAATTAATGAATCTATAAAATTATTTGTAAGAGTAGTATTTGATAGAAAAGAGTGTAAAGATATTTGATTCTCGGATAATTCTATGCAAGAAAAAGTTATTTTTAACTTAGTATCATTTAGCAATTCAATTTTCATGATATACCTCCTTATAATTTAATTATAACTTGTTAAAACTAAAAGTAAATGTCAAAAAATGTATGTAGTTTGTTTAATAAATTATATTTTAAAAAACTAGATAAATTACTTGAAAAAATATGCTTATCAATATATAATATAACAGTAAAAATATAATTATCCGTAAGAAAAAATGGAGGTAATGATATGGCAACGAAAGAAAAAAATTTTTGGGTTTTACTGCTTTTCCTTTTATCAGGTTTAGTACTTGGAGGATTATTAGGGGAGCTTGCCAAAAGTGTTGATTGGTTATGGTGGCTTGCATATGGTAAAGAGTTTGGGTTAGCAGATCCAGTATCTTTAGATGTAAGTGTTTTAAAAGTAACTTTTAGCTTTATGTTCAGAATAAATATAGCTAGTATTATAGGACTTGCGATTGCTATATTCTGGTATAGAAAAGTTTAATTATAAATAACAAAAATTAAAAGAGAAAGGGAGAGATTGATGAATAGAAATAGACAAACCGAAATATTAGGTGGAATATTTACAGTAATTATTTTGGTTCTTTTGATTTTTCTATCTAATGTTGAAACAGAAAAAACGTCTTTCTTTGAAAGCGCTGTAAGTTCAGTCGTAAATCCTGTTCAAAAAGTTTTTGTTGATTTGAAAAATAAAATTCAAGGAAACGGTGATTACTTTGCTACAATAGATGAAGTAAAAACTGAAAATGAAGAACTAAAGAAAAAGAATAGTGAACTTGAAACTCAATTAAGAGAATTAGAAATGATAAAAGCAGAAAATATACAGTTACAACAATATCTACATTTATCAGATAAATATGCAAATTATAATACAGTTCCTGCATACGTTATAAATAGAGATGTTAGCAATTTTAGTAGTACACTAGTGCTTAATGTTGGAACAAATGATGGTATAGAAGAAAAAATGACAGTTATTGCAGATAAAGGATTGGTTGGTCATGTTATTTCAGTAACACCGACTACTTGTAAAGTACAAGTTATAATTGATTCTGCATGTACAGTTAGTTCAATGATTAGTACAACTCAAGAGAGTATAATTTGTAAAGGAACTTTAGAGAATGAACAAATTTTAAGAGCAAGTTATATACCTACTGGAGCTGAATTAATACAAGGTGATAATGTATATACATCTGGTGTTGGTGGAATATATCCTAAAGGAATTATAATTGGTACTATTAAAGATATAATAACAACAAGTAATATTACTGATAGATATGCAACAGTAGAACCAGCTGTAGATTTTTCAAAACTTGACACAGTATTAATTATAATCGACAAATAGAAAGGAACTGGTAAATGAGAAAAAGTGCTATTGTAGTTATTTTAATTATAGTGTTTTTTATCTTATTTTTCCTACAAGTTAACTTATTTAGTTCTTTTACTATTGCCGGAATTAGTCCAAATTTATTTGTAATATATGTGCTTTTTGTAGCATTATTTTCAAATCAATTTTTAGGAATTTCATTAGGAGTTATTTTTGGATTAATACTTGATTTTGTTTATGGTAGAGTAATAGGAACTACGGCAGTAATGCTATGTATTATTGGTTATTTAGGTTCATATTTTGATAAAAATTTTTCAAAAGAAAATAAATTAACAATAATACTTATGGTAGCTGGAGCAACTCTTATATATGAATTTGGATTATATTTCTTAAACTCAATAATATTAGAATTTGACAGAGAATATTTTGCGTTTTTGAAAATAGTTCTTATTGAAACATTGTATAATATTTTACTTTCAATAATTGTTTATCCAATAATGCAAAAGTTTGGATATGTTATTGATAGAACATTTAAGAAAAACAATATTTTAACAAGATACTTTTAAAATCTAAATTAAATACAAGAAAGAGGGGTGAGATAGCTGAGACAGAAAAGTGAATTAGAGAAATCTAATTTCAGGTATAATATGCTTACTGCAATTGTATATTTAGTAGGAATTATGATACTAATGCAACTTTTTAATTTGCAAATTGTAAAAGGTGCAGAATATAGAGTAGAATCAAATACTAAGCTAACAAGAGAAGCTAAAATAGAAGCAGCAAGAGGAAGTATCCTCGACAGAAGTGGTAATGTCTTGGTTAGTACAGAAATGGAATTCTCACTCGAAATGTATAATGCAAAAACAGAAGATGATCAATTAAATTCTTCAATACTAGCAATGACAACAATTCTTGAAAGTAATGGAGATTCATATGTTGATCCGTTTCCAATAAGTATAGAACCTTTTGAATATCATTTTGATAATGATGAAGATTTAACTAATTGGAAAGAAAAATATAAAATACCTGAAGCGGCTTCGGCCGAAGAAGCGTTTTATCTATTTAGAGATAAATATAATATAAAAAGTGATAATGTAAAAGAAATTAGACAAATCTTAGCAATAAGATATGCAATTTCAACGATTGGATATTCAACAACTAAATCAATAAAGATTTCTGAAGATATATCAAGAACAAGTGCTGTTCAACTTCAAGAAAACGCTCAAAGTTTAACGGGTGTTAATATTGTAGTTGAACCAACTAGAGTATATCATCAAGGAACTCTTGCATCACATATTATTGGTTATGCGTCAAGAATTAGTAAAAGAAATCAAGAAGAATTTGCTAAACGTGGTGATACTTATAAATATGATGTAGATGATAAAGTTGGACAAACAGGAATAGAGAAGACATTTGAGGAATACCTAAGAGGTGAAGATGGCGAAAAACAAATAGATATGTCCGTAGATGGAACAGTAACTGGTGAGTATACTTCAAAAGAAGCAATAGGAGGTGCGGATATAGTATTAACTATAGATGCAAACTTACAAAGAATAGCTGAAGAATCACTAGCAAGAAACATTGAAAGAATTAGAAATGGAGAGCTTGGAGATGCTGCACCAGCTGAAGGTGGAGCAGCAGTAGCAATTAATGTTAAAACTGGTGATGTTTTAGCAATGGCTAGTTATCCAGATTATGAACCAGGATTATTCTATAACGGTATATCAACTTCAAAATTTAATGAATATAACGAAAATCCATACCATCCATTATCAAGTAAGGCGATGCAAGGTGCATACGCACCAGGATCTATCTTCAAGATGATAACAGCAATAGCTGCTTTAGAATCTGGAGTTACAGATTCGAGAGAAAAAATTAATGATAATGGACCTTATTATGGTATAGTAACTGGAAATACAGATGATCCAGCGTGCTGGTATTATAATGATTATGGTAGAGGACATGGTTATTTAAATATAGCTCAAGCAATTCAAAAATCTTGTAATTATTTCTTCTTTGAAGTAAGTCAAAGAATGGGTATAGAAGCAATTGAGAAATATGCAAGATATTTTGGTTTAGGAAGTAAAACTGGAATTGAAATTGTTGGAGAAAATTCAGGAACACTTGCAACAAGAGAAGTGGCAAAGCAAAAAGGAGAAGTTTGGTCAGCTGCACAAACAGCTTATGCATCAATTGGTCAAGGATTTAATACATTTACACCTTTGCAAATGTGTAAATATTTAGCAATGGTAGCTAATGGTGGAAATAAACTAGATGTTTCGATTATTAAAAGTGTTATAAAATCAAATGGAACTCAAGTTTCAAAAGGCGAAATTGATGAATTCATTAATAAGAAATTAGGATTAACAAATGATGAAACTGAAGGACTTCAAATAAGTGATGCAACAATGCATACTGTATTAGAAGGAATGAGATCAGTTACAGAAGGAGAGGGCGGTACAGCCTATACAACATTTAAAGATTTCTCAATATCTGTTGGAGGTAAAACAGGTTCTGCAGAAGCCGGAAAAAGAACAGACGGATGGTTTGCAGGATTTGCACCTTATGAAGATCCAGAAATTGCTGTAGTAGTTATGGTAGAAAATGGACACCATGGTTTCTATACAGCAGAAATAGTAAAAGAGATAATCTATGAATATTTTGGAATGAACATAGTATCTGTAACAGAAGATATGTCGGCTTCAGTAGAGACAGAATCTTTTAGATAAGAAGGAAGGGTAAATTAATGCTAAATAATATTAAGATCAACCAAACTACAGAAGAAATAATATTAAACGTGAATGTAATTGCTGAAATTCATGAAATATTAGAAGAATTAGAAACAAAATTACCTAAACTAAGAGATTTTTATAAATCTTCTACGTTACCTATGAGAGTCACAGGAAGGTTATTTACAGAAAGTGAAATAAATAGGGTAAAAGCTGAAATCCAAGCAGAAATTGATGTACCAATTAAATTTGATGATGTATCTGATTTATTAGGATTACATGCAATTAAAAGAACTTTTGAGGCAGATACAGATATTTCAGAAACAAAATTTATACAACATACACTAAGAGCAGGGAAGAGAGAAGAGTATCCAGGAAGTATTGTTGTATGTGGTGATGTGAACTCTGGAGCTGAGATAATAGCTGGTGGAAATATTATGATTCTAGGTGCATTAAGAGGTGTTGCACATGCTGGAGCTAATGGAAATACAATGGCTATGATATCTGCAAATTATATTGATGTTACTCAAATAAGAATTGCAAATCTTGTTAGAGAAGTTGGGGAAAGAGTTGATAAATGTCCAATTTGCAAGATTGAGAAAAATGAAATTGTAATTGTGTAAATTAAAAAATAAGAAGGAATAAGGTTATGATTAATATAAAATCATAGCCTTTTTTGTTGCCTAAAAATGAATTTATTCCAATATCTATGTTTTGATCTTCAAGTATTGTAAGTAGATTTGCAATCTTTATGTATTTATCTAATTTTTCCTTTTTTTCTGACTCTAAATAAGGTTTTAGTGACTGTAACACTGCATTCCTAGGGCTACAGTCATTTTGGTTGATTTTTTGTATAATTGTTTTGATTTTTAGAATTGTTTCTAAATCTATTGAAAAGTCACTATTAACAGTGTTTTCGGGAGATTTAGAATAGTTTTTTGTTATTTCGTTTAAATCAATATTTTTTTCTTTTAATATATTAGAGAATTTCCCTATTAATTCTGAAATATTATCATCCATATTATTTTTCTTCCTTTTTTATATTGTTTTGAAAGTTAGTATTTTCAAGTATTTGCTGTGCTTTATATAAGTTTTTTTCTAATTCTTCTTTATCCATTTTTGAAATTGTGGCAAGAATTTTGTTAATATCCATGTTATCCAAACTTTTTTCCTCCTTTTTTATAAGTATATGCAGTAAAAATGATATGTTGATAAAAACTTACGGATATCCACAAAAGAGGTAAAAAATGTGGATAATTTCGCAAAAAGTCGAAAAATGTAATGTAAACTTAATATCTGTCGAAAAATCGTAGGATGCAGTTATTTCCGTAGAAAAACGGGCTCAAAGTCTTGAGAGTAGTGATGTTTACAAATTTTAAAAATGAGAGTAATATTTTATATATATTATATTAATATTTAAGGCGTATTGCGTCAAATTCAAAAGAAAAGGAGTATTTTATGGGAACAGTAAAAACTTTAAAGGGTAAGTTAACAGTGATCTTAATCGTTTTTATGATGTTATTTAGTAACCTAGGTTTCACAATGTCAGCTATTGCTACATCTGAAGCCTTTGAAGTTATTGATAATGGTTTCTTCAGAAAAGACGAGATTAAGTTTAATGCTTATTTCGAAGATGAAGATGGAAACGAGATAACTGAACTTACTGGAGATGTAAATGAGGATTTAAAACTTGTACTTGAAATTTTTCCTCAAGTAGAAGGTTTCTTGAAAGATGGTACAATTAAGGCGGTAAGCAGTGATGGAAGTGATATTAACTTCGAGTTTTCTGCAATTACACAAAACTTATTAGAAACATCAAAATTTGAAGAAACAATTGAACAAGTTAAAGAAGAGTCAACTGAAGAGTCTGTTGAGGTAGAAGAATCTACAGAAGAGACTGAAGTTGATGAAGGAAAGGAAGAAGAAAAAGAATCTGATGGTTCAATCCAAAATATTCTTGATAAAGTTGTTAACAAAGAAACGACAGATAATATCTTATCAACAGTTGTGCAAAATTCTATAGCAGCTTCAAAAGAAAATGAAGAAAATGCTAGTCAATTTGATGCTGAAAAAATGTTAAATGCATTAGTTGATGAAGAAGCTCTTGTAAAAGAGAAAACTGAAGAAGAACTTTATGAAGAAGAATTGAATCAAGCTATTTTTGATATTGCGATTAAAGATAAAAATGAAATTAAGGTAAGCAACATTATTGAAGATACAAAAATTGTTGTTGATCTTTCTTACGTTCAAAAAGACGAATTAAATTTAAATGATTTAATCAAAAGTATCAAATTGCAATTGAGTGGTAATTTCATAAACAAAAAATTAAAAGATGTAAAAATTGGTCTAGAGGAAGAAGTTAAAGTTGGATGGAAATATTCAAATGACTTCTCATTGAAGAGCGAATTTACAAAATTTTCACCTTTTAAAATTGGAAATGTTTCTGGAACAATAGTTGAAAATAGTATTGTTATAGAAAGAAATGTTGAAAATGAAAAATACTTACCTATTAAATCTTCTGTTATTGAAGTAAATGTTCCTAAAATTAATGATAAATATCCAAAAGAAGTTAATGTTATTGCTAATAAATTGTTAGCAACACTTGGACAAGACGTTGGAGAAACAGAATTCAATGATAATAACTGGAGTTATGATCAAGAATCTGGAAAGATTGAAATTAAAGTTACTAATAAAAAAGACAGTAAAGCCCAAAATACTTTTGGTATAGATGAATACGTAATTATTTATAGATTTGAAGATTATGTTGAAGAAGATGTTTATTCTTTAGAAAATAATGTAAAAGCAAGAGTAGAAGAATATAGTGCAAATGAAAATAAAGTTTCAAATAAACAAATTAATAAATCAAATAGTGTTAATGCACAAAGAGATGAGTTATTAAGATATTCAATTGAAACTTCAGAAGATAAAATTTCAAAAGGTAAAATATATGCAAATTATAATTCTGAATTTCCAGTATATGAAACAGAATATAAAACACAAGTAAAAGTAAATATTTTAACAAGTGAAATTTTTGAAAACTTAAAAATTACTTCAGAAAAAGAAGTATATAAAACAGCTGTTGGAACATCACATGAATCAGCTGGAATAATGTATAAGAACGTTAAATTTAATTATTCTCAACTTGTAGATATTTTATCTGCTGGAGGAGAAATAGTATTAAAAAATATAAACAATGAAGTTCTTTATGTACTTAATAAAGATAATGTTAAATCAGCAGATGATTGTACAGTAAATTTACAAGTAGAAGAAGTAATTGTTGAAATTAATGGTGTAAAAAGAAATGGAACAATAGATTTTGAATTTACAAAGGCTATTGGAAAAGCAAATTTAGATAAGAAAACATTTGTAAAAATAGATAGTGTTGAAAGTAAAATTAAAGCTACAGCTAAATATATAGGTTTAGAGGAAGAAATTATATTAGAAGAAGCTTCAACAGTTAAATATTTTGAAGAAACAAAAACAAATGCTACTTTAAAAATTAATAAAGATTCTTTAGCAACAATTAAATCAAATGGAAACGTTGAATTTAAAATTGAATTAAACAATAATGTTTTAACAAGTGATTTATATGTTAATCCAAGTTTTGAAATAGTTTTACCTACACCAGTAAAAACTGTTAACTTACAAAGTATTAACATATTACATGGTGGAGAATTAAAAGTAAAAGAATTTACAACATACAAACATGATGATGAATCTTTAAGAATTAAAGTTGATTTAGAAGGTGCGCAAACAATGTTTAGCGCAAGTAATATGACAAATGGTACAAATATTATAATTAATGCAGATTTAGATGTAGAAGATTATACAGCAACTAGAAAAGATAAAGTAAAAATGTATTATTATAATGAAGGGGTTACTTTCTATGAATCACAAACAAAATGGTCTATTTCAAAACCTTATACAGGTGCTGCAATAAGAGAAACAAATGGTTTTGCATTTGATATAGTTGAATATCAAGGACCAACTGGATTGATAGCTATAAATGCTATTAAAGGTTATGATGATACAACAGATATATTAAGATCTATAAAACAAGGTGAAATTTTAAAAACAATTTCTAGAACTGATGATGAAAAATTAGCAACAATGGAAGTTGCAGTTTTAAATAATACAGACAGTGATTGTAATAATGTAGTTTTATTAGGAAGAATTCCATTTAAAGGAAATAGAGATATAAAAACAGGTAAAGATTTAGGTACAACAATAGATTCTGAGATGCTTGATGGTATTTTACCTAATTTAGAAAGTGAACAAAATACTGCGACAGTATATTATTCAGAAAATGGAAATGCAACTAAAGATTTAAATGATCCAAATAATGGTTGGAAAAAAGATATAGGTACAATGTTAACTATTAAATCATATTTAATAGTTGTTGATGGAGCATTAAAATCAGGAGATGCATTAAAGTATAATTATACATTTAGAATCCCAAAACAATTAGGATATGAACAAAAAATGTTAGGTTCTTTTGTAGCATATTATGATGAAATTGATGAGAACTATAGAAGAGCAGTAACAACTGTAGCTGATCCAGTTGGTTTAGTAACAGAAGTTGGAGCAAGATTAGAAGTATCAATGACTTCAGAACTTGCAGAAAACGAAGAAGTTGGAGAAGCAAGATATATCAAATATAAAGTAAAAGTTGATAATGTTGGAAGTATAGATTTAGATAATGTTTTAATTGAATTAAAAGGATTATCATATTTAAATATTTGTCAAAAAACTAATGCTATAGACAAAGGTGATGATGGATATGAATCACTTCCAAATTATAATAACTATGTAACAATTGAAACTTTAAAAGCAGGAGAATCAGCAGAAAGAACTCTTGTAGTAAAAACAAAAGAAAGACCAGAGAATTTAGAAGAATTACATAGAGCTGATGAAGGATTATTCCAAGATGAGGCAGGATATTATTATTTAAATGATTTAAATGAAAAAGAATATATTCAAGAAGTTCCAAAAGATTTATATATAAATCCATATGCTTCAGTTACTATTGGTGAATCAACAAAAGCTTATACAACAAATAGAATTAAAAATAAATTAGTTGATTCAACATTTGATATAGAAACAACTGTATATGCTACAAATAGAACATTTGAAACAGGTGAAGATATTTCATATGTTTTAAATGTAGTAAATATATCAGATGAAAAAGTTAAAAATATTAAAGTAGAAAATGTAATGCCTAAGGAATTTGAATTTGTTGAATTTTATGACATGTTTGATGTTTATGAATATGAATATGATGAAGAAACACATATATTAACATTTGAAATTCCAGAATTAGATGCAAATACAAATACAAAAATGCGTTTAACATATAATATTGCTAATATGAAAGATGTTGATGCAACACAAGTAGTAAATCAATATAGAGTAAAAACAAAAGATGTTGATGAAAAAGGTACTGCAATAAAAACAGAACTAGTAGGAGCAAAATTAGATGTAACTCAAGAAACAAGTTTAATTAATAATGAAGTATTAGAATGCGATGAATTTGAAATTAAATATCATTTTGAAAATAAAGGTAGAGCTAACTCAAAAGAAATAAATATAGATGTAGAAATGCCTGAAGATTTAAAAATAGTTAAAGTTTCAAGTAAAGGACATGATGTAATTAGATATACAATAGACGGAAATAAAATTAAAGGAACAGTTGAAGGAGTAGAATTTAATCATAGTGCTTCATTGATTATTCAAACAAGAAGTCATCCGTTAGATGAAGGTGAAAAAATAAGAGATGTCCAAGTTAAAGCTTCTGCTACAGAAGATAATATTGGAGATCTAGGATTAACACCAATTGATATCAAGATTTACGATAATCCTGATAGAGAATTAACAGATGATGAAAAAGAACAAATTAAAGATGATAATACAGTAAAAGATACTGTAGCTAATGATGATTATCTAAATGATAGAGATAAAGTAAACGCTGATACAAATAATAATAGTAATAATAGTAATACAAATAATAACAATGAATCTAATAAACCAGATTCAGGAAATAATAATGGTTCATCAGATAATACAAATAATGGATCTAACAATGGTGGAACAAATAATAATCAACATTCAGGAAATAACTCGAACTCATCAAATCAAACAGATACAGAAAATAAAGATACAACAGAAGAAAAAGTAAAAACTTATAGAATTGCTGGTGAAGTTTGGAAAGATGAAAACAAAGACGGTGTAAAAGATGATTCTGAAGATAGATTAAAACAAATTAATGTTTCATTATATCAAGGAAACAGTCAAGTAAAAACAAGTAGAACAGATTCATTAGGAAGATATAGTTTTAATGATGTTAAAGTTGGAGAATATGTTGTAGTATTCGAATATAATGGTGGTTTATATGTTGCAACAACATATAAAAAATCAGGAATAGAAGAAAATAGAAATTCAGATGTTATGGAAGTAGAAGAAGGAAAATCTGTAACAAATGAAATTAATATAACAAATTCTGATCAACAAGTAGACTTAGGTTTACAACAAAGAAATGATTTTGATTTAGCTATTGAAAAATATATTTCTAAAGCTGTAGTTAATACAAATGGTAAAGAAACTGTTACAGAGTTTGATAATGCATCTTTAGAAAAATTAGAGATTAAGTCAAAAGAATTAACAAATACAACAATTAAACTTGAATATAAGATTGTTGTAACTAATATTGGTAATGTTAATGGTTCGGTAAATATCGTTAAAGATTATTTACCAAAAACATTAAGATTTGATCAAAAAGAAAATCCAGACTGGTATATTAATTCAGATGGTGTGTTATGTAATGATACATTAGAAAATACAGAAATTAAACCAGGTCAAACAAAAGAATTGAAGTTAGTGCTTAATAAAGTTATGACAGCAGATAATACAGGTACAATTGTAAATAAAGTAGAATTAAGTGGTGTAGTAAATGACGATTCATTAGATGATAAAACAGAAAATAACGTTGCTACTCAAGAAATGATTGTTACAGTTAGTACAGGTAGAACAGTACAAGTAACATTATTTGTAGCTTGTATCGCAGGATTTGCAGTATTATTTAACTTTGTAAATATTAAAGCAATACTAACTGGAAAGAAAATTTATAAATAGAAGGAGGGAATATATATGAGAAGTAATAAGTTGATTTTAAAACAAATTGCATTAATAATGATGTTATCAATGATAATATCTACTGTTGCATATATATTTTCGCCTAACTTAAGTTATGCAACAGAAAGTGTATTTACTAGAGACACTGGAAATGTAGGTTTAATTACATGGCAAAGTGGTCTAGATGAAGAAAAGAAGCAAATTGCAACTCACCGTGGTTATGGTGGAATAGGTAGTGACGGAATTGGTTATGGTATCACTAATATTAATGGTTTCTTAAGTAGTTATACTAATAACCATGATGGTGGTGGATCATATGCCTGGTTATCATCATTAATTAATAATGATTCTATATTCTGTTCACATAGAGGTTTAGCGTTCCCTAACGTTAAAGACAGTTTGATAGATACATTCCATAGTGGAGCTATTGAAACTCATGTTGAAGCAAATAAATCAAACATGTATGCTTATGTTGGAACAGAAAAAATAGACTATGTTGAACACTTAGTAAATAAAGATAAATATGTATGTGATGCTACAATTGAGGTTATACCAGTTAACTGGGAAACAGAAGATGGTATTACAGAAAAGTTAAAGAAAACAACTGTAGTTGAAAAAGACTTTAAGTATCCTAGTGAAAAAGGTAGTGAGAATGATCACGAATCATCACCGGCTACAGGTAGTGGAGCTGGTGAGCCAGATGATTATACTCAAGTATCAATGGTTAACTTACAATATACTGCTTCACCTAGAAATTTAACAACAAGAGAAGCATATTATTATTCATATTCAGATCCAAGTGCTTATTATAATGTTAACCCAGCACAAAATGCTAACTGGTTAGATAAAATTGGATGGGCTAATGATGAGGGTGGAAAATTATATGCTGCTGCATTAACAGTAGAAAAATTTGAAGATCCTAAAAAACCAGAAATATCTAAAACAACAATAACAGATCCTGTTATTGGTGAATATGGTACTGGTACTGTATTAGATGAAACAGGAAACTATTTTATAATAGGTCCTATATATATGAATGATTATGATTATGCATGGTGTGCAGGAGCTAAAAATTATTCAGGAGAATTAATTTGTGGTATTATTGAATCAAAATTAATTTTAGATAATAATACAGAGATTGTATTAACAGCAGAAAATTTTGGATATTATGAACAAAATGAAGCAAGAAGAGATTATGTTAAAGGAAATTGGCCAGAAACAAATTACAACTATGAATCTCCAGCTCTTCATGGTTATGCTTATCCAACACCAGATAGTAAATTCTATGTAAAAGTTCCAGTTTCAAGTTGTGTTGGAGCTACAAGTGTTAAAGAAATTAACATGAAATATAAATGGCTTACAGCAAAAGGAACAGGTGGAGATTTAAATGGTTTTTATTATCAATTAACATGGACTGGTCAAAAACAATATGCTGATGGATGTAATTCAAGTACTGACTATTCATGTCCAAACTCTGATGCTCATGGTCACTCATGTAATGCAACAAAACGTACTGCAGCTCAATATATTGATGACTTAACATATTATTCACATAAATTTATTTGTTCAACAGAGGTTGTAGTATGTCAATATGGTTCTCAGTGTGATACTACTTCATATAGTGACGTGAATTCAGGATCTACATTATGGAGTTCATTTATTACTACAGATTGTGAGTCAACATGGGCTTGTAATAAAAGGCCACATATACATAAAGCGTATGGAAATGCTACATATTCTGATTATCAATTAGAAGATGGTATGTCACCATTATCTTGTTCATGTTCACATAACCATATAAGTGGTTGTTTCTTATTAAATTGTGGATATGATGCGCATGAATTAACATGTGATGAAACACCTCACTCACACTCTAGAGGAACTGGAAGTACATGTAACAGTAACGATTGTTCTCATGATGATTGTTCATCAAGTTATTGTGAAGTAAAAACAACAAATCCTAATAGTCCTAAACCTTGTACTCATAGTTGTGGTTCTTCATGTTGTAGTAAAGATGCACATACTCATGATTGGGATGATTGTTATCATAACCATACAGGTTCATCTTCAAAAGGTACAGGCTGTTATGGATATCAACTTTGTAAACACTATCCAGGAACATATAATTGTCCTAATATAACATATTGTTGTGAATATGATGAACATACACACGTAATTGGTACATGTAAGAAAACTCATGATTGTGTAACAGATTATTGTAGACATGGATTTAATAAAAGAGCAAATGGCGGAACAGAACATAATTGTAATAAAGACTATTCAACAGGTAAAGATCACGCAGCATCAACTTGTACTGCTAAAGATTGGGGACAAAATCACATTGGTTACTGTAAAGGTGATACAACAAGTGATGCTCCTGCTACCTGTAAACACGGACATGCTAACTGTAAAAAGTTAATATGGAAAGTTAGAGAAAATAAAGACGTTGTAAAAATAACGTCGCAAGAGTTAATGTATGTACATCACTCTTTAGTAGAAGAACATACAATATCTTGTAAAATTGAAAATATTCCGCTTGTAACAAAAGTGGAAATAAACAAATATATTTATGACGTAGAACACACAGTTGTTTTAGGTAATAATAATACAATGGCAGCTTCAGATGCTAGAGGAGAGTTAGAAGAACAAACTAAAGCTGATTATCCAGTTTATGTTGAATATGGAGATTTAGTAACATATAAAATTGTTTTAACTAACGAATCTGCATTTGGTATTGAGACAAGAATAGAGGACGTTTTACCAGATTGTGATTATGATTTCATAAGTGCACATTTAGGTTCAAGAGATGTTGGAACAGTTGAAGATTTAAGAAATACACCAATACAAATTAGTGGTGGTGGAGAAGCTTCTTTAACAGTTACAATTAGAGTAAAAGAATTTGATGGTGTTTATGAAAACTTAGCTAAAATAATTACAAGAAATGGTGTAAATAAAGATCCAAATTCTGATGATGTTGACTATATTAGAACTACAGATGATGATGGACCAGTAATTAATAATATAGAAACAACAGTAACAAGTCCAATTCAATTACCAAAAATTGAAGCAAAAGACTATTTTACATTAAATAATTATAATGCGTTTGTTGATAAATATGTATTTAAATATGA
Source organism: Candidatus Scatovivens sp. (assembly GCA_045613965.1). Lineage (GTDB taxonomy): Bacteria > Bacillota > Clostridia > TANB77 > CAG-508 > Scatovivens. The sequence goes on along the minus strand of JAZLBY010000010.1, from coordinate 567 downwards.
TCAATTAATGCAAGAAGAAAATAATTCAAATGGCTATACAAATGAAACTTCTATAGTAAATGCTAAAGATGAATTGTTAATTTCAAGAGAAAATACAACTCAATCAATGGCTGATTATGTAGATCCTAAAGATTCATTTGGTTTAACTGATAGAAGAAGAACTGATAATGGAGCTAAAGAGGAATACAAGAAAAATCATCCAGTAAGCGTTGAAAAATATGAAACTATAACATATGCAATTAAAGTTTCAAACGATGCTACAGTTGTAAATAGAGAAGAGCCAACTGGTGTTAAATATGCAACACAAGTAAGACCATCACAAGTTACAGATTTAATGCATAAAGGATTAAAAGTAACGGGTGTAGATGGAAAGATTTATCAAGGAACTACAGTTGTTAAAGATGCTCTTGGTGTAAGCTGGGCTGCGTCTGGTACAGAAGGAGACTTTAATAAATATATAATTACTTTAGATAACAATACAATCTTAGAGCCAGGACAACATATGTTATTCTTGGTTGAAGCTGAAGTTGTTCAAAGTAATATGTACTTACCATCTATGGAAAATAA
>JAZLBY010000009.1:0-15054 GCA_045613965.1 Candidatus Scatovivens sp. | reverse complement strand
TCACCTAACAAAACATGAACTGTTTCACTGAATAATTTACTATGCTTTTATCGTTTTGTCAAACTATTTTTATTTTATAAAAAATAAAAAACCTTGTAGTAATCTTACCACAAGGTTTTATAACATCTATTAAATTCCTGGCTCAAATTCTTTTAGAACAACATCGTGTGCTCCACCTTCTTTTATACTTACATTTGATACCATTACCAATCTTGCTTTTTCATGTAATTCTTTTATTGTTATTGAACCACAATTACACATTGTTGATTTTACTTTAGCAATTGTAATTGCAACATTATCTTTTAATGGTCCAGCATATGGGATATATGAATCAACACCCTCTTCAAATGTTAATTTATTTTTAGCTTCTCCACCCATATCATATCTTTGCCAGTTTCTAGCTCTATTAGAACCTTCACCCCAATATTCTTTCATGAATGTTCCATTTCTTTTTACTATTCTTGTAGGACTTTCATCAAATCTTGCAAAATATCTACCCATCATAACAAAATCTGCTCCCATAGCTAAAGCAAGTGTTATATGATGATCATGTACAATTCCACCATCTGAACAAATTGGAATATATACACCTGTTCTTTCATAATATTCATTTCTAGCTTCTACAACATCTAATAATGCACTAGCTTGTCCACGACCAATACCCTTTGTCTCACGAGTGATACAAATTGATCCTCCACCAACACCAACTTTGATAAAGTCAGCACCAGCATCTGCTAAATAATAGAATCCAGCTTTATCAACTACATTACCAGCTCCTATTTTTACTGAATCTCCATAGTTTGCTCTTACCCAATCAATTGTATTTTTTTGCCATACTGAATATCCATCTGATGAATCCATACAAACCATATCTACACCAGCTTCTACAAGTGCAGGAATTCTTTGTTCATAATCTCTAGTATTAATACCAGCTCCAACTATAAATCTTTTATTTTCATCTAATAAAGAATTTGGATTTTCTTTATCTGATTCATAGTCTTTTCTAAATACTAATGAATCTAAGTTATCGTTTTCATCTAATATTGGTAAACAACTAATTTTGTTTTCCCAAATTAAATCATTAGCTTCATGAAGTGAAATTCCTTTTCTTGCATATACTAATCTATCTTTTGGCATCATATAATTTGAAACTGGTTCATCTAAATTTACTCTAGATATTCTATAATCTTTATCTGTTACTAATCCTAAAAATTTTCCATTGGCTGTTCCATCTTCTGTTATCATAACAGTTGAATGTCCTGTTCTTTCTATTAAATCAATTAACTCTCTAAGAGTTGTTGAACTTGTAACATTTGAGTCACTTGTTATGAATCCTGCTTTATATTTTTTAACATTTCTAACCATTTGAGCTTGTGATTCAATTGTTTGAGCTCCATATATAAATGAGCAGCCACCTTCTCTAGCAAGTGCAATTGCCATTTTTTCACCTGAAACTGATTGCATAATTGCAGATACTAAAGGTAAGTTTGCACTATATTTTGGTTCTTCTCCTTTATTAAATTTTACAAGTGGTGTTTTTAAACTAACATTAGCTGGTATACATCTTTCGTCAGTTAAATTTGGTAATAATAGAAATTCATTAAATGTTCTTGATACATCTTTTAAAATTTCAGCCATGAAAAAAATCCTCCTTAAAAATAATTTATAATATTATATCTTATAAAAAACTTAAAATCAAATAATTTAAGCTTAATTATGTCACATAATTCTTAATATCTCTCTGGTATTAAAGTATCGACTGGACAATAATCATCAGTCAATATAATTTCATTTTCTTCTATAACATATTGATATGATTTATCAAATTTTAATTCATCATCACTTGCTATTACCATGTTATTTTGGACAGCATTAGTTTCAATTGTTTTACAAGGTATTACATATACATTTTTAAATACTTGTTTTAATGTATTAATAATTGCTTTTATAAATTTTGAATTCTCTCCATCTAAAGAAGATATTACATTTGTTAAATAAACTCCATTTTCATTTAATGATCCTTTAATTTTTTCTGCTGCCTCTTTAGTTGTTAATGTTTTTGCAGGTGAAGAACCAGAAAATGCATCATTTAATATTGCATCATATTTTTTCATATTATTATTTAAATAAGTTCTACCATCATCTGTGATTAATCCTAATCTTTTATTTTCATTAAGATTGTATTCTTCTATTAAATCATTTAGATAAAAATATTCTTTTGCAATTTCTGTTATTTCTCCATCTATTTCAACAACATCCATATTTTTATCAATATTTTTACTAATATAATGCTTTGGATAAGAATATCCAGCACCACCTATTAAAAGTGTATCTTTAATATCAATATTCGCATTAAACATTAAATCGTAATATTTTGTATATTCAAATACTAAATCATTTCTTTTTTCTTCTTCTATAAATGTAGCAGATTCATATCCACTATCTATATTTAACATTCTTACAGGTTCATCATTTTCTAATGTATTATAAATAAGCACTCTACCATATTGAGTATCATAACTAACTGCACCAACATTTTCTTGTTTTTCTAATACTAATTTTCCAGTTTCAAAATTCATATCCATGTTGTATGCCATAATAACTAAACAAACAATAGTTATTAAAATTATAGAAATTATTGATGTTTTATCAAGCTTACATTCAACAAGCGGAATTAAATATAAAAGTACTAACGCTAAAACAAATAAAATATGTACACTACCAAAATTAGGAATTAAATAAAATCCTCCAAAGAAAGTTCCTATTATTCCACCAACTGTTGATATTGCTGATATTTTACCTGAAGTTTTTCCTGCAGTTTCTATTGAATCAATTTTTAATTTTAATATAACTGGTGATAAAACTCCAACTAATAATGATGGTATAAAGAATAATAATATTGTTGATATTATTGCGCCAATTCTAATATCTGTAAATATTTTAGAAACCGCAAGTATTATTGGCGTTTCTACGAACGGAATAAAAATTACAGAAACAAACGAAAAGACTAATATTGCTTTTAATCTTTTTACAATTTCTTTTTTATCAGCAATAATTCCTCCTATATAATTTCCTATACTACTACTTAATAATATAATTCCAATTACACTTGTCCAAACTAAATTACTATTTCCAAAATATGGTGATAAGACTCTAGATGCAACAAGTTCTAAAATCATATATACAGCATTAACAACAAATAATATTATTTCAAATCTGTATTTTTTCATGTGTTCTCTCCTTAAAATAAAAAAACATCAAAAGATTGTCAAAACTTTTGGCAATCTTTTGATTAATTTTATTACATGTTTTTAATTCTTGCAATAGCTTCTAATGTATTTTCTTTTGTTCCAAATGCAGTTAATCTAAAATAACCTTCACCACTTGGTCCAAATCCTACTCCTGGTGTACCAACAACATTCGCTTCATTTAACAACTTATCGAAAAATTCCCATGATGTTACACCGTCTGGTACTTTAAGCCAAATATATGGAGCATTTACCCCGCCATATACTGTATATCCAGCTTCTAATAAACCTTCTTTTATAATTTTTGCATTATTCATATAATATGAAATATTTTCTTTTATTTGTTTTTGTCCTTCTTCACTATAAATAGCTTCTGCTGCTTTTTGAACAGGATATGATACTCCATTAAATTTTGTTCCTTGTCTTCTATTCCAAAGACCATTTAATGCTACTTCTTCTCCATCCTTTGTATATCCTTTTAATTCTTTAGGAACAACTGCGTAAGCACATCTTATTCCTGTGAATCCAGCTGTTTTTGAAAAACTTCTAAATTCTATTGCAACTTCTTTAGCACCATCTATTTCATAAATTGAATGTGGTACATCTTCTTCAGAAATAAACGCTTCGTATGCTGAATCAAATAGTATTAAAGATTTATTATCTTTTGCATACTTAACCCATTTTGAAAGTTCTTCTTTTGAAAGTGTTGTTCCTGTTGGATTATTTGGAAAACATAGATATATCATATCTGGAACTTCTTTTGGAAGTTCTGGAATAAAGTTATTCTCTTTAGTTGCAGGAATATAAATTATTCCATCAAATTTTCCTGTCTCTTTATTAAATGTTTTTCCACGTCCAGCCATTATATTTGTGTCTAAATATACAGGATACACAGGATCTGTTATAGCAACTTTATTGTTTAATCCTAATATATCACCTATATTACCACAATCACATTTAGCTCCATCTGAAATAAATATTTCATCAGGTTCTATATTTACTCCTCTTTTTAAATAATCGTTTTCTACAATTTTTTCTCTTAAAAATCCATATCCTTGTTCAGGTCCATATCCTCTAAATGTTTCTGGATTTCCCATTTCATCAATTGCTTTATGCATTGCATCAATTACTACTGGTACAATTGGTCTTGTTACATCGCCTATACCTAATTTTATAACCCTTTTGTCTGGATTATTTTTTTGAAATTCCGCTACCTTTTTGGCGATTGTTTGAAAAAGATAACTATCTTGTAAGTTTAAAAAATTTTCATTAATATTAATCATATTTTCCCCCATATGATTTTGAAAATAAAAGAAAGAATAAATTATTATTCTGACTCGCTATTTATATCACTTTAATTACTTTTTTTCAAGTCATATAAAACAAAAATGACGTCACATTTATATGACGCCATTTATTTTTAACTACAATATGTACACAAAATTGTTCTTAATCCTACATCTACATCTAATTTACCAGCTTTATATGCATAATCTAAATTTGAAAATTCTTCTAATAATTTTCTTAAATCTTCTTTCTTAAAATATGATGCTTGTTTTTTATATTTAGTTACCAAAAATGTTTGGTTAGGTTTTAAATTTAATGTATTAACAATATCTTTTTTCATTTCTACTGCCATTACACAAATATATACTTTTTTAAAATGATTATATAAAGTAACTAATATTTTTTGTATAGCTTCTTTTTGATATAGAAGATTATCTAGTATTTCTAATGCTTTATCAATCTTTTTTGTTGCTAAATTATCAGTTAGATCAAATATTACACTTTCAATTTGTTTTACTGCTAAATCGTTAACATCTTGTATTGTAATAGTTCCATTTTCACCTGCATGTTCAATCAATTTTCTAATTTCATTCATTAAACATTGTAGATTTGTTCCTGAAGTTTCTATTAAATAATTTAATGTTAATTCATCACAATTCACTTTATATAAAGAACAAACTGTTTTTAATTTTTTCACAAGTTGAGCTGGTTTTAATTCTTCAATATTACATACCAAACCTTTTTTATCAATTGCTTCAAAAACAACATTCTTATCTGCATCTTGTTCTACAAAAACTAAAATAACAGACTCTTCAATTATGTCATAATTATCTTTTATATATTCAGCAATTTTTTCTTGAATTGGTGAACCTGCTTTTTTTCTTCCATCTTTCTTAAATAAACCTGAATTTTTAACAATAATTAATTTTTTATCATATCCAAATGCTGGCATTTCTATATCTGAAATAAGATTATCAACATTTGTATCGTCTATCATTATGTAATTAATTCCTAAAAGCATTTCACCAAATGTTTTCTTAATTTTATTTAAAACAGTATCTACTAAATATTGCTCTTGCCCATAAAGTAAATATAATGGTTTTAATTCTGTTGAAACACCTTTAAATAAAGAATCATAATCAATATTCATTCAATTTACCTCATCATTTATTTACTTGATTTTATAACATTTTACTTTAAAAGTCTAGGTAAAAAAAGAAAAAATGCAGTTAATATTAACTGCATTTTAATGTTAATCTATATTAATGAACTTTGTAATAAATCCAATTATTTTTGTCGAATTATTTTTTGCAATCTCTTTTGTCATAGCTTTACCACCGACTGTTAATGATGATACTGCTGCACTAAATAAAAATTGAAGTGATGAATCCATTCCATAATATTCTGTTAATTTAAATGCTATCATAGCACTAATAGCACCACTCAATACACCACATATATCTCCAATTACGTCGGCACAAAAACTAGAAACTTTTGATGAATTCTTAATCATTTTTATAGAAGTTTTAGCACCTTTAATTTTTTTACTTGCTTGTGCATGGAAATCATCTTCATTACCAACTGTAACCGCTACAGCAATCAAGTCAAATACAATACCTATTAATATAACAGCAATTAGTACTATTGCACCAGCTATAATATCCATATTAGCAATTACTGTATTAGATATAAAAGAAAGAACCAATGATATTATAAATGTTATTACAAACACTACAATAATCCAATTATTGCTTCCTTTTTTTGATTTTTCTTTCATTATTTTAATCTTTTCTCCTTCAATAAAAAAATACGGATTTATAGCTTACTTTTAAACTATATATTCGTAATTTTCTTCTAAATAAATATTAAGTTCCATTGGTAGGAATTCGAGTAAATTTTACGGTTTAGGTCTAGCAGAGTTTCTCGGTTTTTCACTGCTCATTACTGATTAGCCGTTTCCGTTTAAGAAAAACCACTATCTTTTGTAGTCGCCAGATCACCACTTAAATCCGTACCTTAATCCCCAAATTCCCAAGCTTACTTATTATTAAAGCAAACATTCTAGAAATTTTCTTTGAGTATCTTTCCTATTATTAGTCTCTTTTGCAACGATTGTTTCATAATCAATTAGTAACAAATATTTGGCCAAATATTTATTATAATTATCGATTAATCCCCAAAACATCACTCAAGACAGTCTTATCATCACATAAAGATTACATATGTGATTTTACCTATTTTAGCTTAAAGCCAAATAAGTCTCATTGAAATCAGGAATCCTCTATATGCCATTATAAAATATCCTAATCTCTTTCCTTATTCAGATCCACGCAAAACTGGGCGTAATGCGCAGGGTCTAAATAGCTTCGACCGATAATACTTTCTAGTAGATTTTTAGCCCCACCCTCATAACAGGAGTATACACTAGAATAATGCACCAATGATGTATTTAATTATAGCAAAAGTTAATTTCTTTTACAAATTCAACTACAACTTCTTTTGAAAAGTTTTAGTTTTCTACAAGCCTACCACTATACATAATTCACTCCACCTCATTTTATCTCTTTTTATCTCACTTTATCTCCCGTTTTCTTATTATGTTTTTCTAATTACAATTATTTCATTTTTATTAAAATTCTTTTCCATATTGACTATATTTTTAGTGAAGAATATAATTAAATTAACATATTAACAAAGAGGTTTATATATATGTATAACGAAAAAGAATTCAAAAGTCATTTAAAAAGTTTAAAAATACGTAAAATTTTATATATGTTAATTTTTAGTTTATTAGGATCTGCTTTAGGAGTAATTATTAGTGATTATATCGTTGATATACTTCTATTTAATCCAATACTTAGAGTAATAATAATATCTATATCAACATTATTCTTCTTTTGGGTTTCAACAATGATAACTTCTACTACAGAAAAAGATGTTCAAGATGGTTACTGGAAACTTGAAGTACTAAACAACTTAAATACAATTTCTAAAAAGATTGAAAACATTCAAGTTCAAACTATATTACCAGAAAATAATCCTATTCAATCAGAAATAATTTCTTCAGAAGATAACCTTTTAGATGTTGTGATTCTTTCTGATAAAAACACAACTTCAGAAGAAGATACAACTTCTGTAGCACCTGAAGAAGCAAATTTATCTTTATCTGATTTAGAAGAAAAATTAGATAAAATTGATGATAAACTAAATTCAATAGAAGAAAATAAATCACAATCAAAATCTGAATAAAAAAATAATCGGTACAATTTCTTGTACCGATTTTTTATTTTTAATAACCTGGTTTTTCTAATAATCTAAACATATTCTTTTTATATTCTTCAACACCTGGTTGATTAAATGGATTAACTCCTAATATATTTCCTGAAATTGCACATGCTTTTTCAAAGAAGTAAATTAATTCTCCTAAGTTTTCTTCATCTAGTCTATCGATTTCTATTACAAAGTTTGGAACATTTCCTGTAACGTGTGCTAAGATTGTTCCTTCCATAGCTTTTGAATTAACATATCCTACTGTTTTTCCTGCTAGATAATTTAATCCATCTAAGTTTTGATCATCTGGTTGAATTGTAAGTTCTGAAGCATTCTCTCCTATTTTAAGAACTGTTTCCATTAAATCTCTTCTACCATCTTGAATATATTGTCCCATTGAATGTAAGTCTGTTGTTAAATCAACACCTGCTGGGAATATACCTTTTAAATCTTTTCCTTCACTTTCACCATATAATTGTTTCCACCATTCTGTCATAAAGTGTAGTTTTGGTTCATAGTTTGCTAATATTTCAATTGTTTTTCCTGAATCATATAAAAGATTTCTTGCAACTGCATATTTATAACATTCATTATATTGTAAATCTGGATCAGAATATTTATCTTGTGCAATTTTAGCACCTTTCATTAATTTATCTATATCAATTCCTGCTGCAGCGATTGGTAATAATCCAACAGCTGTTAATACTGAAAATCTTCCACCAATATTATCTGGAATTACAAATGTTTCATATTTTTCTTCATTTGCTAATGTTTTTAAAGCACCTCTTTGTTTATCTGTTGTTACATATATTCTTTTTCTTGCTTCTTCTACACCATATTTTGTTTCTAATACTTCTCTAAATACTCTAAAAGCAATAGCTGGTTCTGTTGTTGTTCCTGATTTTGAAATAACATTAATTGATATATCTTTATCAGCAACAAATTCTAATAAATCATTCATATATACTGGACTTAAATTATTTCCTGCATATACAATTTGTGGTGTTTTTCTTTTTCCTTCAGGCATACTGTTATAAAAGCTGTGTGTTAATGCATCTATAACAGCTCTTGCTCCTAAGTAAGAACCACCAATTCCAATTACAACTAATACATCAGAATCTTTTTGGATTTTTTTAGCAGCTTTTTTTATTCTAGCAAATTCTTCTTTATCATAATTTGTAGGAAGTTCAATCCATCCTAAAAATTCTTTTTCATCATTTGCTTTTTCATGTAATTCGTTATGAATTGCCACAACTTTTTCAGCATATGTGTTAATTACTTTTTCTTCAATGCTTGAGTTTTCAAAATTAAATTTTACCACTTTAAACCTCCTAAAAATCTTATATAGATTTTATTTTTTAATTTTTACATGTTTGATTATATCACAACGAAAATAAATTTCATATGTTTTTTATGTGAAATTTTAAGCGCAATTTTATGTCTTTAAAACAATAATATTTCATAAACTTTCTATTTTATTTCAATTGATTTTATTTATATTTTAGGGTAATATAGATATATATTTATTTACAAAAGGAGTATTGATTTTATGGCATTTGACGGATTTATTACTAAAAGTATAATTACAGAATTAAAACAAACTATTATAGGAGCCAAAGTTAATAAAGTTTATGAACCAACTAAGACTGATGTTGTTCTTAGTCTTTATAATAATGGAGAAAATTATCTTCTTAATCTTTGTGCTAACCCTGAATTTTGTAGAATTCATTTAACAAATTATTCAAAACCTAACCCACAAAATGCATATAACTTCTGTATGCTTCTTAGAAAATATTTAATGGGTGGAAGAATTATAAATATTTCCAACTTTGATTTAGAAAGAACTGTTGAGATACAATTTGAATGTTATAACGATCTTAATGATTTAGTTATTAGAAAACTTTTTATTGAAATTATGAGTAGACAATCTAATATTATATTAACTAACGATAAAAATATTATTATTGATACTTTAAAACATTCTGATTTAAGTTCTAGAGAACTTTTACCAGCTCACGAATACACATTCGCACCTATTAATAAAATAAGCTTTTTAAATTTAAATTCATTCGATGATTTTTTTGAAATATTCGAAAAAGAAACTTCTTCTCTTGAAAACGTTTCTCTTTCAAAATTCTTTACAAATACATTTATTGGATTTAGTAAACCTTTTATAAAAGAAAATTTAGAAATAATGCATATCTCAGATATCGAATATTCTAAAGAAGACATAGAGAAAATTTATAATCATATAAAAGAAATCATTTCTTTTATGGGAACAGATAAAGTTAGTTGTAAAGAAATCGGTTCAAAAGATTATACTTTAGTTTCTAATAAAATGATGGAAGAATCTAAATCTATAAATCATTTTATTGACGAATTTTATTTTAACAAAGAACAAAATTCATTATTTGTTAACTCAAGAAATAATCTTTTAAAAATCGTATCATCATCACTTAAAAAGACATATAAAAAACTTGAAAACATCAATCAAAAACTTAAAGAATGTGATGATATGGATAAATTTAGATTATATGGTGAACTTTTAACAGCAAATCTATATAAATTCAACTCAAATACTAACATAACATCAGCTACTGTTGATAATTACTATAATAACAATGAACCAATCACTATACCTCTTGATATTAGTTTAAATGTTCAAAAAAATATTGAAAAATATTTTAAAAAATATAACAAATTAAAAAATGCTCTTTCTATTGTTTCTCTTCAAAAGAAAGAAGCTGAAAAAGAACTAGATTATATCGAAAGTATTGTTTTCAATTTAAGTAACGCCAGAACTTTAAATGATATTAACGGAGTTTATGAAGAAATTGCGGAAAACGTTTCAACTAAAAAAGCAATTGCAAAACAAGAAAAAAATAAAAATATTAAAAAGAAATCTTCTAGTGAAATTATTGAATTTGAAACTCAAACTATTGATGGTTATACTGTATATATTGGAAAAAACAATATGCAAAATGATTATATTAGTTTAAGACTTGCAAATCCAAATGATATTTGGTTCCATACACAAAAAATACATGGTAGTCACGTATTACTTAGAAATTCTGAAAATCAAGAAATTGATGATATTCCTGAAAATGTACTTTTCAACTGTGCTAAACTTGCAAAAGAAAACAGCAAAGCTTCAACTAGTTTAAATATTTCTGTTGATTACTGCTATGCTAAATTTGTAAAAAAAGCATCTGGCGCTAGACCAGGCATGGTTATCTATAATAACTTTAAAACAATTATTGTTAAATAAATAAAATAAAGCACTTCATTTTTTTGAAGTGCTTTATTATTTTCCTATTTATTTATTAATTCAAATGTATCTTTTGCTATCATTAGTTCTTCATTTGTTGGAACTACATATAATTTTACCTTAGAATCATCTGCTGATATACAAGTTTCTTTTCCTCTAACATTATTCTTTTCTAAATCTAATTTTACTCCAAATGGTTCTAGATATTTACAAATTCTTATTCTTGCATCTATACCATTTTCTCCTACTCCACCAGCAAATGTTACTACATCTAATCCACCTAATGAAATAATATATTGTCCAATATATTGAGCAATTTTATATGCTTGTGATTCAAGTGTAAGTATTGATCTTTGGTCTCCCATATTGTATCCATCTTCAACATCTTTGAAATCAGATGATACTCCAGATACTCCCCATGCTCCAGATTGTTTATTTAATATTTCTTCCATATCTTCTGGACCAAGATTATCTCTTTTCATTATATATGGAATTATAGCTGGATCTATATCTCCACATCTTGTCGCCATAGGAATACCAGCAAGAGGTGTTAATCCCATTGATGTATCCATTGATTTTCCACTATCTATAGCACAAATTGAAGCTCCTTGTCCTAAGTGACAGTTAATAACTTTTAAATCTTTATTATCTAAAATTTCTGAAATTCTTTGTGATACATATCTATGACTTGTACCATGAAAACCATATTTTCTAATTTTATAACTTGTGTAATATCTATATGGTATTTGATATACATATGCTTTAGCTGGCATTGTTTGATGAAAAGCTGTATCAAATACTGCTACCATTGGAATATTTGGTAATACATTTTTAGCAGCTCTTATTCCTGCTACTCCAGCTGGATTGTGAAGTGGTGCTAAATCAATACATTTTTCAATTTCTTCAATAACTTTATCATCTATTAATACAGATTCACTAAACATTTCTCCACCATGAACTATTCTGTGTCCAATAGCTCCAATTTCTTCTAGTGAATTAATTACTTCATATTCTGGTTTTAATAATACTTCTAAAACAAATTCTATAGCTTCATCGTAATCTCTTGCGATGTGTAATAATTCTTCTTTTTTACCTCTTACATTTAATTTAAGAGTTGTTTTCATTCCTCCAATTCTTTCAAAATTTCCTTTTGCCATTACTTCATTGTTGTCCATGTTAATTAATTGAAATTTTAAAGATGAACTTCCACAATTTAAAACTAAAATTTTCATATAACATCCTTTCTAGATTTTTAATCTATCATTTTTTCCTTACTAATTTTAACATTATTTATTATTGCATTCAATTACAATTATATTATATTTTTCCAAAAAAATACCTTGGAAAAATCCAAGGTATTAATTGTTATTTTGTTAATTCATAAGCATCTTTTGCAATAATTAATTCTTCGTTTGTTGGTACAATATAAACCATTACTTTAGAATCTTCTGTTGAGATTAATCTTTCTTCTCCTCTTACAAGATTCTTTTGTTTATCCATCTTAACACCAAAGCATTCTAAATAATTGCAAATTCTTTCTCTTTCTTCTACACCATTTTCACCGATACCACCAGCGAATGTAATTGCATCTACACCACCTAATGTAACAACAAATTTAGCAATGTATTGAGCAATAATATAAGCTCTACTTTCTAATGCTAATATTGATCTTTCGTCACCTTTAGCAGCTTCTCTTTCAATATCTCTAAAATCTGTTGAAACTCCAGATACTCCCCATGCACCAGATTCTTTGTTTAAAATCTTTAACATTTCATCTGGTTTAACATCATATAATTTCATTACAGTTGGAATAATAGATGGATCAACGTCACCACATCTTGTTCCCATTGGTATACCAGCAAGTGGTGTTAATCCCATTGTTGTATCCATTGATTTTCCTTCTTTAATAGCACAAAGTGATGCACCTTGTCCTAAATGGCAGTTTATAATTTTTAAATCAGATCTACCTGTTATTTCAGCCATTCTTCCAGCTACATATCTATGACTAATTCCATGGAATCCATATTTTCTTATTCTATGCTCTTCATAGTATTTATATGGTAATTGATATATAAATGCTTTTTCATCCATTGTTTGATGAAATGCTGTATCAAATACTGCTACCATTGGAGTATTTGGTAATAATTTTTTACAAGCTGTAATACCAGCAAGACCTGCTGGGTTATGTAATGGTGCTAATTTTATACTATCTTTTATAGCTGCAATTACTTCATCGTTAATTACAACTGAATTTTTAAATTTTTCTCCACCATGAACTATTCTATGTCCAACAGCTCCGATTTCATCCAAAGAACCAATTACATTATGTTCTGGACTTGTTAATAATCTTAAAATATAAGAAATTGCTTCTTCAAAGTTTCTAGCTGGATGTTCAATTTCTGTTTTATTTCCTCTTACATTAAAACGTAATGAAGATCTTGAACCTCCAATTCTATCATAGTGTCCTTTCATTATTCTTTCGTTTTTTTCCATGTCTAATACTTGACATTTAAGTGATGAACTTCCGCAGTTTAAAACTAATACTTTCATTAGTTATTCCCCCTTTAATATTTTCTCTTTTTTGGGCAGCCTATTGCTGCTTAGCTATTAAATAGCACTTAGAAATTATATTATATTTAGTCCTGCTAAAATTATAATTTAAACTTCTTGTCTTTGGATTTTCTTCCAAAATATAAATAACTCTATGTAAATTAGTTTTATTAGTAAATTAACTTACATAGAATTAATACACCTAATATATAAATCAAATTGTATCATTTTTTGTGTATTTTGTAAATTCTATATGAATTAAGACAAAAACATGGCACATTTTATGTCTGTGCCATGCTGTTTTTTTATTATTAAATTGATTCAACAATAAGTTTATTATCTCTAGCTATAACCATTTCTTCATCTGTTGGAATAATGTAAGCTAAAACTTTTGATGCATCAGTAGATATTTTTAATTCTTCTGATTTAACATTATTTTTATCTAAATCAATATCTAATCCCATCCAAGCTAAATTTTCACAAATTTTCTTTCTTATATTTATTTGGTTTTCACCAATTCCTCCTGTAAATACGATTGCATCTACACCTTTTAAAGAAACTGCATATTTAGCAACGAATTGAGCAATTATTTTTGTAAACACTTCAATAGCTACTTTTGCTTTTGGTTTATCTTCTTCATATGAAGCAAGTTCAATTTCTCTGAAGTCAGGATTTAAACCTGTCATTCCATATAATCCAGATTTTTTATTTAATAATGTATTAACTTCTTTTGCTGTTAATCCTTCTCTATCCATAATTTCTGTTACTACAGATGGATCTAAATCTCCAGAACGAGTAACCATTGCAATACCACCAAGTGGAGAAAGTCCCATTGATGTATCAATTGATTTTCCACCATCAACAGCACAAATAGATGCTCCTTGTCCTAAATGACATGTAACTATTTTTAAATCTTCAACTGGTTTTCCAACAAGTTCAGCACATCTTCTTGAAACATATAAATGGCTTGTACCATGGAATCCATATTTTCTTATTCTATATTTTTCATAATATTCATAAGGAATTGCATATAAGTAATTTTCTTCTGGCATTGTTTGATGGAATGCTGTATCAAATGTTGCTGTCATAGGAACTCCTGGCATAGCTGCTTGGCATGCTTTAATTCCTAATATAGCTGCTGGGTTATGAAGTGGAGCAAGTGCTGCACAATCTTCAATTTTAGCAATTACATCATCATCAATTAATACTGATTTATCAAATAATTCTCCACCATGAACAACTCTATGTCCTACTGAAGAAATTTCAGATAAGTCTTTAATTACTCCATAATCTTTATGAACTAATTCACCTAAAACTATTTTTAAAGCTTCTTCATGATTCATAACTGGAGTTTTTGTAACATATTTTTCACCATTTACTTTATGTGTAACAAATGATTCTTGTTCTCCAATTCTTTCAAAATTTCCTTTT
>JAZLBY010000008.1:0-28734 GCA_045613965.1 Candidatus Scatovivens sp. | reverse complement strand
GTCCATTTTCCATAATAACCTGTTCTTTCTTTAGCTGATTCCTGGTTTTCTCTTATCTGTTCTAATTCTTCTGGAGAGCAAAAGCATGGGTATGCTATTCCTTCTTCTATTAATTTTTTGGCATATGATTGATAAATATCTTTTCTTAATGATTGTTTATATGGGCCATACTCACCATGATCTACATCATTTTCATCAACATATTCATTTGGTGCTAAATCGAAATCATATAATGCATCAATGATTTGTTTTACTCCACCTTCGATTTCTCTTTTTTGATCAGTATCTTCTATTCTTACAAAGAAAACACCTTGATCTTTAGTCATAAGTCTTGCGATTAAACTTTGGTAAATACCACCGATATGAACAAATCCTGTTGGACTTGGAGCAAATCTTGTTACAACTGCACCTTCTGGTAAAGATCTTGCTACATATTTTTCTTCATAGAAAGTATAATCCTTTGCATTTGGGAATATTAAATTTGCTAAATCTTTTCTATCCATTTTCATCTCTCCTTATCCTTTAAAAATAACTTGCATTACATTTTATCACATTTTTACTTAAAAAGGAATACTATTTTTCTTTATTTTAAGCCATTTGCTTAATTTTTAAATAGCAGACTCCAAAATAAAGTCTGCTATCTTTTATTAAATTTCCATAATAATTGGTAAAATCATTGGATTTCTTTTTGTTGTTTGGAATATATATTCTCTTAAAGAATCTCTTATTGTTGATTTTATTGTAGCCCAATCTGTAATATGATTTTCTGCACATTTCATAACTTCTGTATTAATTAAGAATTTTACTTCTTCCATTAAATTTTCAGATTCTCTAACATATACGAAACCTCTTGAAATTACATCAGGACCAGCTAATATATTTCCTACTCTATCCATTGTTAATACAACAACGATTAATCCATCTTGAGATAAGTGTTGTCTATCTCTTAATACTATATTTCCAACATCACCTACTCCAAGTCCATCTACAAATACTTTTCCAACTTGTACTGTTGAAGTAAATTTTGCTTCGTTTTCATTTAATTCTAATGTTTTACCATTCTTCATTAATAATACATTTTCACCTGGAATTCCCATTTGCATAGCTGTATTACTATGAGCTATAAGTTGTCTATACTCACCATGAACTGGTATAAAGAATTTTGGTCTTACTAAAGAAATCATTAATTTTTGTTCTTCTTGGCATGCGTGTCCAGAAACGTGAACATCTGCAAGAGAACTATACACAACTTCTGCACCAATTTTCATTAAATCATCAATAACTTTAGAAACGAATTTTTCATTTCCTGGTATTGGTGTTGCTGAAATTATTACTAAATCATTTGAATTAATATTAACTTTTTTATGCTCACCATTTGCCATTCTAGTTAATGCTGACATTGGTTCTCCTTGACTTCCTGTTGTAATAATAACAAGTTGATCATCAGAATAATTTTTAATCATATCAAGTTCAATAAATATATTTTTTGGTGCATTAATATATCCAAGTTCAACTGCTGTTTGGATCATATTAATCATACTTCTTCCACATATTGCAATTTTTCTTCCATTAGCTGCTGCTGAATTAACAATTTGTTGAACTCTGTGCATATTTGAAGCAAATGTTGCAATTACAATTCTTTTCTTACAGTTAGCAAATAGTTTATCAAAAACTTCTCCAACTGTACTTTCAGACATTGTATATCCTCTTCTTTCAGAGTTTGTACTATCTGATAAAAGTGCTAAAACACCTCTGTTTCCTAATTCTGCTAAACGTCCTAAATCAATTTTTTGATCATCAATTGGTGTATAATCTATTTTAAAGTCACCTGTATGAATAACAGTTCCAACTGGTGTATGAATTGCAAGAGCAACTGAATCTGGAATACTATGACAGCTTCTAATAAATTCAACTCTCATTTTTCCAAGTACTATTGTTTGACCTTGTTTTACTTCATTTAATTTAGCAACACCTGTTAAATGATGTTCATCTAATTTATTTTTTATTAATCCAACTGTTAATTTTGTTGCATATATTGGAATATTAATTTGTTTTAATAAATATGCTATAGCACCGATATGATCTTCGTGTCCGTGAGTAATTACAAGACCTCTTAATTTATCTTTATTTTTCTCTAAATAAGAAAAATCTGGTATAACTAAATCTATCCCTAACATATCGTCTTCTGGGAATGCTACACCACAATCTACTAAAACAATATCATTTCCATATTCAAATACTGTTATATTTTTTCCAATCTCTTCAATTCCACCAAGTGGTATAATTTTTAAATTCTCTTTTTTAAATAAAAAGTCTTCTTTTACAGCTAATACTGGTTTTTCATCAACCTTTACAACAGCTTTATTTTGTTTTTTGATAACTGCTGGTTTAACAATTTCTTCTTTTTTTACTTTTGGTAAATTATTTGATTTTTTTACTAATTGTTTTTTTGCTGCTACTCTTCTATTAGCTACCTTTCTTTTTTCATTTGATTTTTTATTTTCGTTCATCTTTGTTTGTATATTAAAAACCGCTCTTTTAATATACTCTCCTTTCCTTTTAAATTCTTTTATCTCGTATCTTAAAATTTATATTAAAATTTCATTTTACATTATTATTTCCAAAATTTAGTAAAATAAAACATTTAAAGTCTAAACAAAAAAGCCTAATTTAATAAATTAGACTATCAGAAAACATTCTTCTTACATTTTAACTTCCCGCACTAACACTATAAATAAGCATAATAATTCTATGCTTCATAAACTAAACTATAATTAAATTTCACGCATCAATAATAATTATTAGTAATATTCTCTTTATTTCCTAATAATCCCTAATCTAATTATATTTAATTTTTACCCGTACACTTTTTTCTTTTAATATTTTCCGAACTAATTTTTAATTTTTTATATATAAATCTCATTAATACTGTAACTATTATACTATCAAAAGTTAATTATGTCAATCTCAAATTATTTTATTACCCTTATAAAAAGTTTTCGAGGGCCCCAACTCTAGGGCCCTCGTTTTGAATCTTGAACGCATTCACAGCTGCGCTCTTATTCATTTCCGTTTTTTGATCTGTTAAAAATCGCCGGCTACTTCATCGTAAATCCCTTTCAATTTAGGACTCACAATGTCAATACCTTCAACCTTATCAGCAATACCGTAAATGTAAATAATAATAACGGCTTGTCTGAAGGTAATTTCAGTATCGAAATCTGGATCGCTGCAAGCAGCAAGTGTCTCGAATCTAGTTAACAAATCCTGTAATTCACTCTCACTGTAGATATCAGCACTGTTTCCTTCATTGTAGGAATAAGCTTTATCTAAAAGATCGTTCAAGTTAACAGTCATTTGTTTCACCCCTTCCTCCCTTGTTGAGTTGTTCTTCATTCTTCCGGAAAAGTCCTCGCCACCACAAGGATGGCTTGGACAAATTGTAGCTTCTGTGTCTTCTTCACTTGTTTCATCATCGGAATCATCAACTGTTACAGCTATTGGTGGCATATCATTTATGAGTGGTATATGCGTCCATTTTACTGCATTGTTGGAATTCCAATATATTTTAGAATTCGCATAATCGGCTTCTAAGAATATCTTATAAAAGGCATTTGTAGAGTTATTTATGACTTTTATATCGACTTGCGCTGTGTCTATATATTTAGAAACTGATGTTACTGGCGCTCCAGAATCTGGCGTATGCCATCTTACTGTTACTTCAAGCGTTATAGTACCATCGTCTTCTGTAAACACATATTTTCGCCCATCTGCTATTCTTACAGACGAAACAAATACATCAGACAAACCTCGAACCACTGCTATTGCTTCTATTTTTGATTTTCTTATAGCAAATACTTCTTGGTTTATATAATTGATTGTCACGTTAGCTCTTTCAAGCAAACATTCCAATTCTTTTTTAACATTATCAAGTAAATCCATAGCAATTGTCATCTCCTTTCTTAAGTTATAGTCATATGGATATTATCGAAAACGAATTTTCAATATCTAATGTTAAATTGGTGTTGAAATTATATCACAACAAACTTATTATGTCAACAAAATCCATTTATTTATCTTATAAAATGCAAAACCCCGCTCTCATCGAGCGGGGCCGCCAGTCAGGTCAACTTTAAAATTTTTACTTGTTTGCCATTACTGGCTTGCTGTGTTACGCACAAGCAGGAACATAGAAACGAGGCAGGCTGGAAGCTTCAATAAACTCAGGAGACAGACTCACCACGTAGAAGTGATAATTCTTATTCTCCTCATTGAACGCCATGTTCACCTTGTTCTCACTCCAGCAAAGCTTACGAGAGTTGGTGCCCTCAACAGCCATGGCAAAGGTGTTGCGAGCCTCACAGCGGAAGCGCCAGAAGATCATGAACCAGAGAGATACCCGCAAATCGCGAAAATCGCGGATAATGTCCTTGCTCGTAATGCAGTAAGTACCGTCTTTAACGGTAACATCGATGTTTTCTGCAACACGTTTGGACATGCGGTGACCTTCCAGTTCCTCCTTGACTTCCTCCGTATAAGGCTTCACATAAACCTGCCACCGGCCATCAGCCAGCTGGAACTGAGCGAGTTCCTCATTAATACCATTGTTTCCTACTTTAATAACATTTCCCATCGCATTGTCCTCCTGTGTATCGTTATAATAGTAATATAATGGGTCTGTGAACAGCTTACTATACTTTCACATCTTATATTATATCATTTTATGTTAATTTAGTCAAATTGAGCGCTATTACCCAAACAAAAAAGAGCCTCTTTCGAGACTCAATTTTACTTATTTTTATTAAAAATCAACTGTTGCACCTATAATTCCTGCATTATTTTTGAATTTTGCAGTTACAATATCAGGTTTACTATCATTAAATGTTGATTCTGGTTTATATATTTCTTCTATTAATTGTTTTAAAACTGGATGTCCTTCATAATATGAAAAACTTCCACCAAAACATACTACCTCTGGTTCAAAAATATCTATTAGATTGCAAATTCCTATTCTTAAATAATTAATAAAGTCATTTACATCATTTCTAACCTCATTATGATATTTAACCATAAGTTCTTCTCTCATATATTGTCCTGATACATCTTGATCTTCCATATTTAATCTTCTTTTAATTCTAGTTTTCAAAGATTTTATAGAAGCATATCTTTCAAAACATCCTCTTTTTCCACATGTACATTCTATTCCATCTTTTACTATTGTCATATGTCCAAACTCAAATCCAGAATATTTAGCTGGCTCTAATAATTTTCCATCTAAAAATGCTGCTCCACCAACACCTGTACCAATATTTACAAAAACACAGTCCTCATAGTCTTTCATTGCACCGTATTTTTTCTCTGCAAGCGCAGCACATTTTCCATCATTTCTTACTCTTATTGGTTGTGTATATTTTTGCTCTAAAATAGCTTGAAGATTAAATCCTTTTAATCCTAAATTATAAGATGTAATACATCCTCCAGCAACAGTTCCTGGAGCTGCTACACCAATCTTTTCTATTTGATCTATTGTAATTCCTTTTTCATTTAATACTTCATTTATTAATTCATCTATGTATTTTACAATAGAGTTTTCAATATTTTGTTTATCTTCTGCTGTAAAGATTTTATCTTTTGATATTAAAAGCTCTGAATCTTCTATTATACCAACACCAACATGACTTCCACCTAAATCAATTCCAATTTTCATTTAAACACTCCTTTTAAATAAATAAGAATCCACCCATATATATTTGGATACATGGTACTATAATTGTAGTTGTAAATAATAATATTACAAGTGCTACAATTGCATAAGATACACCAGGTAAAATCTTACTTAATTTATTTGTTTGAATTTCTATTTCAAAATCCATATATTCAACAGTTTTACTTATTGTCTCAATCATAGTTGCTTTAGTACCTTTTTTTAATATTTCAATAATAATCGGATTTAATAAACCATCTTCTTCAAAAGGTTCTACCCATGATTTTCCTACATATACATTATTAATTGATTTTTCTATAGTACTTAATAAATATGTATTCTTAACTACATTCTTGCTTACTTCTAAAGCATCTTCTAATCTTAATTTACTTCTTAAATTTATATACAAGCTTCTTATAAATCTTGCAAAATCTAATGAATATATTATATCTCCAAATATATAGTTTTTATATTTTAAAAGATCTAGTTTTTTTCTACCTTTTTCTGTTTTTATATATCTATATAGTACAACTATAACTATTAACATTATAATTGCTAATATATACCATACATCAGCTATTTTATTAGCCAATGCAGATAATATAATTGTTATTTTTGGTAACTCTATTACATTTCCACTTGCAATAAAAATATTTTGTAAAACAGGTACTCCTATCACCATTGCTATAAATAACATTAACATTATAGCTATAAACATTCCAATATTAGGAATCAATTCATTTTGCAATTTTGTAGAAATTAATATTTCTCCATCTAAATATTTTACTGCATTTTGAAGTGATTCTTCTAAGTTTCCTGTTATCTCACCAGTTTTAATTAAATTTATATATACTTTTGGAAATATTGAAGGATGTTCTTGCATAGCTTTGTACATAAATACTTCTGATTCAATATTTTTCAATATGTCTTCAAGTACTATTTTAAATTTTTCATCAGTTGCACCACTTATTATAGCCAACATCGCATCTTTATTTGAAAATTTTGATTTTTTTAATAAATAAAACTCTTGTGTAAATTTCTTTAATTCATCTAAAGATATTTTTGAAGAAAATTTTATTTCTTTATTCAAATTAATCTTAACTTTATCAGCATCTTTTTGTGAATGAATCACTGCAGTCTTTTCAGTTTTCTCTTTAACAAAACCAAATGGATCAAATTTTTTAGTTACTTCAATTGGTGTCATTCCATTTTCTTTTAATCTTTTAAAACATGAGATCTTATCTTTTTCTCTCATATTTACTATAACTGTTTGACCTTGTGGTGTTACAACTTTACATTCAAAGCTTGCCATACTATCCTCCTTTCTTCCAAATTTTATTTATTATTAATGTCTTTCTATTGGTCCATATTTTGTTTTATTAAATTCCGTTATATAAACATCTTCTGAATTTATATTTCTCCATACTCCAGCTATACCAGAGAATGAGCATTCCTTAGATATGTTTTCTATTTCCTCACCAACAGTATTTATATATAAATAATTTCCATCAATATATTTAAAATCCATTTTTATAATATTTTTACTAGCACCATATCTAAAATATGATTGATTATTTTTCATAGAAAAATTAGGTATCCAAACATACATATAATTCTCTATTGATTCATCTTGAGTATTTACAACTCCAGTTGCATCTATAAACATAGATTTCAAATCAATTGATGAACGTTTTGGTAAAACTAAAACTTTTGCCCATTCTTTAGATGCATAATTATACCACTCAGAATCCGCACTAGTTGTTACTATATAATCTTTTACAGTTTCCGAATATTTTATTGGTATTATTTCAAAATCATCAACTTCAATTCCAGCTTCTAAAAAATACTCAGAAGTAAAATTTGGTTCATTACAATTATCAATCATTTCATTTTGAATAATTGTAGTCATTTTTAATTCTTCATCTAAACCTTGTACATCATATGTAATTGATATATCTATTTTCTTAATTATATCGAATTCTTGATTTAAATCTTCTATTACTAACTCTAAAATATATCCTTTTGGAACAATTACTCCTAAGAATTTATCTTGAACTTCATCTCCATTTACAGTTATATATTGTTTACCATTTTCAATACTTTTAGTTAATCCTAATATAGATATATTTTCGATATATTCTGAAAAATTTTCATAATCTCTTGAATTAATATTTTCTAACGCATTAGTAAGAATAATCGTTGCTTCTGACTGTGAACCAATCTTTTTTGTGTTCGAAGTAAAAAACAAAGAAACATAACTAATTATACTTACTATTCCAACTATAATTAGAATAGAAAATATAACTTCAATTGAAATTATATTGTTTCCAACACTTTCCTTATTATTTTCCATATATACATTTCCTCTCATATTTAGAGGCTTATTATACTAAATTAGGCATATACATCTAGTGCATATGCCATGAATTTAATCTCTACCCATTTACTTCATTAGTATCTTCTGCATTTTGTACATTAACTGTTTTTGGTTTTTGTACAAATGCATCGCTTGTTAAAGCAACATATGTTGCTGTTCCCGATATAAGCATTAAAGCTATAACTAATATTACTAATTGAACTAATCCTATTCCCTTTTGTGATCTCATCTAAATTTTCTCCCTTTATTTTGAATTTGGTTTTTCAAAAAATTTACCAGTTGTACTCTCATTTTTAACTGTATTTTTTGCTACTTCATTTTTAACAGTGTTTTTTGCTGTTTCGTTTTTTACAGTATTTTTTACTGTTTCATTTTTAGCTGTATTTTTTGCAGCTGTATTTGTTGTATTTGTTTTTGCTGTATTTGTTGTATTAGTTTTATTTACAACAGTATTAACTATATTTTTTACAGTTTCATTCTTTACAGTATTTTTTACATTTGCATTTTGAGAATTTGTTGTTATTCCATTTACTTTATGCATAGTTACTTTTTCATCAACTGGTTCTGAATCTTCAGCAAAAGGATCTACTTTTCCACTCTCATATGAATTATCTGATGCATATCCTGATAAATCATCTTTATCTATTGTATATGACTGTAGAAGTGAATCATTTTTATCTTGAGTTATATCTTCTCCACTATTTGATTTTATTTCATCAATAGTAGAAACAACATTTTCATCAGCAACATATTTAACAGATGTAATTTTTTGATCTATTGGAATATAATCATAAAATAAAATTCCTAAAATAAAAATTACAACTATTGATAATAATGCAATTATGAATAATTCTTTTACTAATTTTTTATTCATTTCTTTATCCCCTTCTATTAATTACTTAATACATTTGATGAAGTTGGAACTGATGATAATGTTTTACTATCGATAGGAACATCTTTTACAATAAATGTAGCTTGTAAATTTTGTCCACCTTTTTGCATAACAAAATCATTAATTTCAAATCTTAAACTATCATCACCCTCTAAGTCAAATATAAAATCTGTTATTGCTATATATTCACCTGTAACAGTAAATGTTAAATCACACATAACATATTCTGTTGATATTGATGTTGATGTAGCACTTTTTGCAACATCAAGTTGAAGTGTAATATCTTCTTCTGTTGCATAATTTCCAATCTTTGTCCATAAATAATCAATTTCATATAAATCAAGTGTATTATGGATTGAATTGTTATCTATTTTTCCTTCTTGTACTAATCTATCATATTCTGCTTTTTTTGAATTATAGTCATTTACTACAGTTTGAAGTGCTTCTTTTTTAGCATTAAATTCAGAAATATTTTTCTCATCTAATTTTGATAGCAATTCATTTTTTCTTGTACTTAATTCTGCTATTTCTGAATATCCATTAATCTTTATTGAACCAAGTTCAAAACCATAACAAATTACTCCAAAACAAACAATACATGATATTATTAGTATTATTGCTAATATTATTTTTCTCATGGTAAATCTCCTTCTATTGTAATTTGTACTAGTGAATCACTTTTTGTTCCACTTGTTGATTGTATATCTGTTAATATTTTATCATTTTTTATTCTTGCTACAAAATAACCTAATTGTTCATATTTTTCAGATACTGCTTCAATTACAATATGTTTATCTCTTGTATTTTTAATTGATGTTATTTGTACTTGTTGAGGTATTATAAACATCACTTTATTCAAGAAATTAGGAATTGCATTTTTTGCAACAACTCTATCTTTTTCAGTTACACTTGCTTCTTGATTTAATGCATCTACACTAGCAATTAAAGTTGCATATGTGCTTGTGTGACTTTGTATTTGTGAAAGTTGATTATCCATATTTTCAATTTGATTTGTTGTTTCTTGTATATTTATTTCTGCATTTTTTATTTGATTTGTAATCTTTTTACCTATAATAGCACTTGATCCTGTAAATCCAATTGTTGCTATTAAAAATACCGCTATAGCTCTTAATAGAACTTTTTCTTGAATTGTATATGGACCTTTTAAATATTGTTTCCAATTTTTAATATCAAAATCTTCTTTTGAATTTACTATTGTCTCTAAATTATTTATTTTAGAGAATGGTGCAAAGTTTAAATCTTTATTTAAGCATCCAACTCCATCTAATGCTAAAGCTATTGCTGAGTTAACTTCTATTAATTCTTTAGCTTGTACATTTACAGAAGTTGAATCTATGAAAAATGGTTTTAACACTTCTACTTTAGAATGTTTTAAGAAATCTTGGAAATATATATCAATATTATTAATTGTTGCTCCCATACCAGTGATATATACTTTATCAATACTTTCATTATAACCACTTATTATTTTCTTTGTTTCGCTCGCTATTTTATATAAAACAGGCATAACAATGTCGATGTATTCATTTTCATTCTCATCTAAACTTTTTGTGTCATTGTTATTATAAATTGTGATGTTTTTACAAGCATCATAAGCTTTCTTCCAAGACATCTCAAGTTTATTTATTTTTTCAACAACATCTTCCATTCCTGAATTTAATACATCGACTCTATGAATTTGGCCATCAATTATTGTAGTAATTTTTGTTTCATTCTCAATATTTATTATGGCTGTATTTTGAACTTCTTTGTCGCTTATTAAATTTGTAATACTTGTTGAAACAGGAGTCATTGAAAATAGTTTGTAGTTTGATAAGGCTTTTATTTGTTCTTGAACTTCATTTTTATTTGCTGAAATATAAATTGATTTATATTTATCAAAGTTCTCTTTATTTTCTCTTAATACGTATCTTGATTCAAGTGAAGAATGATCATATCCTTTGTCGCTGCATAACATTTCAAATTCAATATCTAAAGATTTTGTTATATCTTTTTTCTCTAATATTGAAAATACATCAAAATAATTATAAAGTTCGTTTGATATATTTATGCAAACAGGAATTTTATGGCTATTAGTTTCATTAATAACTTTTTCTAACGCTTCTTTTAAATCTTCAAAAACCTCAACATTAAAAGATTCAACCTTGTAAGAATCCTTTACTTTCTTTAGTTTTGCATACTTTATTAAGTTTTTATCAACGTAAATTCCTAAACTACTTAACATTGTATTTTTCTCCTTCGTCTATTTCGCCTTTTTATATGTATAGTTATATCGTTTTTTTCGAAAAAAATCAATACTTTCAGGCGATAAGTAACACAAAAGTAACACAACTGTAATAAGCTTTTATTTCTCTAAATTTTTTCCTTTAAAATCCCCTCTCTGTAAGCAATTAATAATTGTTTTAAATCATCAATTTCTTCTTTTAATTTTTTACCGATATCTGTATCAGCAACTCTCTTTCTTGAAATAACATTTTCTTTTAGAATTGTCTGTGTTTTTATATCTAATCCCTCTTCAATAGCTTTATTTTTTGACTCAAATGGTTCATTCATTGCTAAAACTAATCCGTGAGAATTATATGTTAAAGTATATCCTGCAATTCCAGTTGTTGGTTGATAAGCTTTAGCAAAACCTCCATCAATAACAATAAGTTTTCCATTAGCTTTAACAGGATTTTCACCATCTTTAGCTTTTACTGGAACATGACCATTTATAATGTGTCCATCTTCTAAAGATGTCTCAAAATTTTCTAATATTTTATCACATATTTTCTCATCATTAATTAGAGAATAATATGGATTTTTATGTTCTTTATGAAGTTCTTTTTCTTCTAAGAAATATCTTTCAAAAGTAGCTGCTTTATCTTTTCCAAAAAGTGGTGATTTAGGTCCGCACCAGAAATACCACATTAAATCTATAGCTTCTTGATTAGATTCATCTTTTTCTCCAAAATATGCTTTATGAGCTATATTTTCAATATTGTCTAAAAGTTCTTTTCCCTTTAATGCTTTTCCCATTAATTCTACTTTATCGAATTCACCATTTTCTTTCATTGGTATGCAACCATGGAATAAAATATTCGAATTAAATACTTTATAAACATGACCTTTTGCATATAAGAAATTAACGTGTTTGTTTAATTTTTCACTATGCATAAATGATAATTTTAATCTTTCAACAACTTCAGCTTCACCTTCAGTTAACTTATATGGATTTTTCTTATCAATTGTTGGGAAGTTTTTATCGTTTAATTTGTATTCAACTCCACCTATAACAACAACACCTTTTTCAAGATCCATTTTGTCTAATAAAAGTCTATCTTTCATCTTGTATTCAGGATGTCTTTTAATAAGTTGCCCCTCTAATTTAAATTGAATTATTGATATAGCTTTTTGTATCTTTGATAAAACATATTTATCAGTGTTACTATATTTTGATACCTCTTTATTTCTAGGTAAAAACGCTTTACAATTATCATCTTTATATGTCTCTGTTGCAAATATTGAAATAGGTCTTATATTAATTCCATAACCATCTTCTAATGTTGATAAATTATCATATCTACTACAAATTCTAACAACATTTGCAATACACGCTTCATTTCCAGATGCAGCTCCCATCCATAAGATATCATGATTTCCCCATTCTACATCCAAACTGTGGAAATTCATTAATTTATCCATAATAATTGGGGCTCCTGGTCCTCTATCATAAATATCTCCAACAATATGAAGATGATCAATTGCCATTCTTTTAATTAAATCAGAAATCGCTACAATAAAATTATCAGCTCTATTTAAATCTATAATACTTTCTACAATTTGGTTATAATATAATTCTTTATTTGAATCATCTCCTTGAAGATGTATCAGCTCATCTATAATATAATCAAATCCATCTGGCATCGCTTTTCTAACTTTTGAACGTGTATATTTAGAACTAACAGATTTTGTTACCTCAATTAATCTATATAAAGTTATTCTATACCATTCAGGGAGATTAGTAATTTCTTTTTTTACCCTGTTTAGTTTTTCTTCAGGATAATAAATTAAAGTTGCTAACTCCTTTCTATCTCCTTCTGTTAATGTTTTTTCATAAATACTTTCGATTTTGCTTTTAATAATTCCTGAACCGTTGTTTAAAAGATGAATAAACGCTTCATATTCTCCATGTATATCACTTAAAAAAAGTTCTGTTCCTTTAGGTAAATTCAATATTGCTTGTAAGTTAATAATCTCCTCAGAAACTTCTTGAATATTTTTATAAGTTTTACTTAATTGATTTAAATATTTATCCATAATTTTTCTTCACTTATACTATTTTTTCAAATAGTATTTTCCTCCATTTTGTTTTATTTATTCTATGCAGAAATTACCTGCCATTTTACTTTGCAATTGTAATAATTTATTGTGATTTTTTCATGAATAATAAATGTATTTTTGGGAAAATATAAATCCAAAAGACAAAAAGGAGATTGTTTTATGAAAAAAATTAATTCAAAAATACAATATCAAGCTTTCGTTGACGAAAAAACACCTAATTCCCCTATTTTTAAAAATTGTATTTATGCATTTTTAATCGGCGGACTAATTTGTGCTATAGGTCAAATAATATTTGAATATTTTAAAATGCATTCATTAGATGATACTACTTGCTATACAATAGTTTCTATTTCACTAATCTTTATTACTGCATTTTTAACATCACTTAATATTTTCAATAAAATCGGAAAAATTGCTGGTGCAGGATCTTTTGTTCCTATCTCAGGTTTTGCTAATTCAATTGTATCTCCTGCTATGGAATATAAATCCGAAGGATATGTTTTAGGAGTTGGCTCAAAAATGTTCATAGTCGCAGGTCCTGTTTTAGTATTTGGAATTTCCACTAGTATTATTGTCGGAATATTTCACATACTTCTTAATTCCAATATTATTCATTTTGTTTAAGGAGGTCTTATGAAAAAAATTAATAACCAAACATATTTATTATCAAACACCTATATAAAAGAAACTGCTTCTATAGTTGGTCCAAAAGAAAAAGACGGACCACTTATGGAATATTTTGATAATTGTTTAGAAGATGAATTTTGGGGTGAAAAAAGCTGGGAAAAAGCTGAATCAAAAATTATAAAAGAAACAATTAATCTATTACTTCAAAAAGGTAAACTTTCTCCAGATCAAGTTGATTTTTGTTTTGCAGGAGACTTATTAAATCAATGTATTGCATCATCATTTGCATATCGAGAATCTAACATTCCATATATTGGTTTGTTTGGTGCTTGTTCAACATTCGTAGAAAGCATAATTGCTGGTTCAAGTTTTATTGATTCTTTTGCAGCAACAAATGTTATTTGCTCTGCGTCAAGTCATTTTTGTTCTGCAGAAAAACAATTTAGATTTCCACTTGAACTTGGTAATCAAAGACCACCATCTAGCCAATGGACAGTAACAGGTTGTGGTTCTGTAATTTTAACAAACGATAAAAACTCTCTTCCAAATAACTTTCCAAAAATAAAAGTAACATCTTTTACTCCTGGAAAAATTGTCGATATGGGAATTAAAGACGCTAACAATATGGGAGCTGCAATGGCTGGTTCTGCAAAAGACACATTATTAACTCACCTTAAAGATTTAGACAGAAAACCAAGCTATTACGATGGAATTTTCACTGGTGATTTAGGTTATATTGGAAAAGATATTTTAACGGATCTATGTCTTTCAGAAGGCTACAATATCAAAAACAATTACGAAGATTGTGGTGTTTTAATCTTTGATAAAAACTCTCAAGATACACATTCAGGAGGTTCTGGTTGTGGTTGCATTGCAACAACATTTTCTGGTTATATTTATAATCAATTATCAAATTCAAATTTAAGAAAAATATTACTAATTGCAACAGGTGCTTTAACAAATTCAACATCTAGTCAACAAGGCGAATCTATACCAGGTATTGCACATGCAATAAGTATTGAAATAGAAAATTAATTTATAATTTAGAAAGGTATTTTATGAATTTATTTATGATTTTAAAAGCATTTATTATCGGTGGTATTATTTGCACTATTGGACAAATTTTACTTGATAAAACAAAATTAACAAGTGCAAGAATATTAGTTTTATTCGTTACTATCGGTTGTATTTTAGGTGGACTTGGTATATACGAACATTTAGTTAATTTTGCTGGATGTGGAGCTACAGTCCCCCTTACTGGTTTTGGTAATTTACTTGCCCAAGGTGTTATTACTGAAATTTCTAAAATTGGTTTTTTAGGCATCTTCACTGGTGGATTAAAAGCATCTAGCGGTGGTATTGCAGCTGCTATATTCTTTGGATATATAGCGTCTTTAATTTCAAAACCAAAAATAAAAAAACAATAAAAGAAGCGTTTCGCTTCTTTTTAATTTTTGTTCGCCTTTAAAAAATTTTTTTAGCCCAAATTCTTTCTCGTTCTAAGCACAATTTTTTTACTCAATTTTTACCGAACATTTTTTCGAAAAAGTATTGACATTTTTATTTTCTATATGTAAAATAAAACAAACAAACATTTGCGAACATTTATTTTGTAGGAGGGATTAAAAGATGAATATTTTAAAAAGAACAAAAGCTATTAATACTAAGGAAAAATCAAACTTCAATGATAATTTTATTCTTGGAAAAGATGAAACATTATTACCAAAATTCACAAGAATTTTTGGTACAAAATACTCAGTAAATGTTTACTATTTAAGAGTACAAAAACCAGAATTAAATTTAACAAATTCTTGTATAAATATTCATCTACCAATGTCATTTAGAAAACAAAATAATCAAGATCTTTTAGATGTAATTTTATTAAAAATGTATACTACAATTGCAGAAAAAGAAATTGAAAATGTTATGGAAAAAGCAAGACATACTTTTGGATTTGCTCCAGAAGATTATGAAATCAAAAAAATGAAATCTACTCTTGCCCACTTTGATAACAATACACAATCAATTTTAATTAATCCTTATATTGTAATGTACGCAAAAGAAATCGTAGAATATGTTGTTTTTCATCAATTCTGCCACTTAAAATATAAAACACATTCAAAAAAATTCTACGAAATGCTTAAAAAGTACGTACCAAATTATGAAACTTTAGCAAGACAATTACCTAATTTAAAATATTAAAATTCTTTTTGTTCGTAGCTCTAAAAAAGAATTTGTTTACATAATTTTAAAAATATGGTATAATGGATTACGGAAAACTTTGAAGGAGGTCATACGGAATGAGTATACTTATTGAATCCGACAGACTGGTAATTCGGAATTTCAAATTAACTGATGCACCAGCCTACCATCAAATGACCAGAGATAAAGACATTCAAGTCTATGTTCCTTATGCTTGTGAGGAAACTTACGAAGAAACCTACTCCACAATACGAGATTATTATTCAGTTAATGACTATGAATATGATTATTATCTCGTTATAGAGGAAAAACAATCAGGTAAACTTGTTGGAGCAATCATCGCAACAGCACTTACCACATCACCTCTCAATCTAGATGTTTGTATCCTAACAGACAAATCTATGAGGAGAAAAGGTTTTATGTATGAAGCACTATGTGCTTTCAAAGATGCTGTTCCAAAGGGCACTACTCTCCTATTTGCAATAGCTCAAGGAAATGTAGCTTCCTATCGGACTGTATCAAAATTAGTTGGCATCAAAAATACACCATTCCCTGGTGAATTAGGAGAAATGATGCATCACTTATCTCTTACAACATGAGGATAATCTCATTTAATTTTATTTTAGCACCTACGGTACTTACCGAGGTGTTTTTTCTTTTTAAAAAACACAAAGAGGCTAACCTACAGGCCAGCCTCACACACAATTTTAGAAATTACTGATTATATAAACCATCTTAAGCCAAACTTCTTCAGATGGATGATATTCGTATTTATTCAAAAATTTATTGCATAGTTTTAATGCATTTTCTGTTTTAAAGAAATAATCATTTGCAAGTGCTTCGAAATAGTTTCTTAATCCTCTAATGTTACTTTGCTTGTCAATCAAGTGCCATTCATGACTAAATTGCATATTTCTGCCTTTAATGCTAGCCATATAGTCTTCGTTTGGCTCCATCTTATACTTTGCAACTTTATAAATGTTAGTTATGCTTAATTTATCACCGCTATTAAAAAGTCTATATGCTGCGCACATTGCTTCAATATGGTAATTAGCACAATTTAATTGATATCCGTTATAACCTAAATTACCAATTGGCAATATATCGGTTCTCTCAAAAAACTCCACTACTTTTCTTCTAAATTTAAGTTCGTGTTCGTCTTCTTCTGGAATTTCAACAAGAGTCTTTTTGTATGCATTTCTACTTTTTGCAAGTTCCCAAATTACTCTATCATGCGCTATTCCGTTATCCACGGACATACTTGCAAGGGTTTTAATCAATTTTTGAATTTCTGTTGGAATTGGTGTTTTTGCGATACTTACTGATGTCATTTTTTTCTTCATTTGTCTTACCTCCGTATTGCATCATGTAAATAAGTTTACATAACTAATATTTTAACACACTTTTTCAATATTTGCAAATTCTAATAAAAAAAGCGCTAAGTAGCATATGCTACCTAGCGTTTATTTTATTTAACTACTATATTATAAATTCTTCCATTTACATAGATTTCTTTAACAATAGTTTTTCCAGCAACTGCATTTTGAACAGCTTCTGTTGAATCAACAACAGCTTTTACCTCTTCTTGTGTTGCTTCTTTTGGAACTAGAACAACTGCTTTTACTTTACCATTTACTTGAACTGGTATTTCAATTTCATCATCTATTGTTTTTGCAGCATCATATACTGGCCAAGGTGTTTCATTAATTGTTTTTGTTTCACCTAAAACGTTAAATAATTCTTCTGTCATATGAGGTGCAAATGGATTTAATAATTGTAAGAATGTTTTATATTCTGCTTTATTAATTACTTTGTCTTTATAAAACTCATTTGTCATTTTCATAAATTCAGCAACAGAAGTATTAAATTTCATTTCTTCAATATCTGATGATACTTTTTTGATTGCTTTATGCATCATTTTTTCATGTTCTTTAGAGTATTCATCTCCATCTACTAAGATTTCTTGTAAATTCCATACTCTATCTAAGAACTTACCACATCCACGAATTGATTCCATAGACCATGGAGCTGTTTGATCAAATGGTCCCATAAACATTTCATATACTCTGAATGTATCAGCACCAAATTCTGTTACTATATCATCAGGATTAATAACGTTACCTTTTGATTTAGACATTTTTTCTCCATTTGTTCCTAAAATCATACCATGTGAAGTACGTTTTTGATATGGTTCTTTAGTTGGTACAGCACCAATATCATATAAGAATTTATGCCAGAATCTTGAATATAATAAGTGAAGTGTTGTATGTTCCATACCACCATTATACCAATCGATTGGTGACCAATATTCTAAAGCTTCTTTAGAAGCAAATGCTTCATCATTATGAGCATCCATATATCTTAAGAAATACCAAGATGATCCTGCCCATTGTGGCATTGTATCTGTTTCTCTTTTTGCATCTTTACCGCAGCATGGACATTTTGTTTTAATCCATTCTGTTTGTTTAGCTAAAGGTGATTCACCATTTTCTCCTGGTTCATAATCTTCAATATCTGGTAGTACAAGTGGAAGTTCTGTTTCTGGAATTGGATTCCATCCACAATCTTCACAATATACCATTGGAATTGGTTCTCCCCAATATCTTTGTCTTGAGAATACCCAATCTCTTAATTTATAATTAACTTTTTTCTCACCAAGTTTATTTTCTTCAATATACTCAGTTGCTTTTTTTATAGCCTCTTTACTATCTAATCCTGTTAAGAATCCTGAATTTACACTAACTCCGTTTTCAACATCTGTAAGTGGTAATTCTGTTTCTTCAGAATCTTTTGCTTTAATAACTTGTTTAATTTCAAGTCCCATTTTTGTAGCAAATTCAAAATCTCTTTCATCATGAGCAGGAACCGCCATAATAGCACCTGTTCCATATGTGATTAAAACATAGTCTGAAATCCATACTGGAATAGCTTCATTTGTTAATGGATTAATAGCTTTAATTCCTTTAATTTCAACTCCAGTTTTTTCTTTATTTAATTCTGCTCTTTCAAAATCTGATTTTAATGCAGCTTTTTCTTTATATGCTTTAACTTCATCTAAATTTGTAATTCTATCTGCATATTTTTCAATTATACTATGTTCTGGAGCAACTACCATATATGTTGCACCAAAAATTGTATCTGGTCTTGTTGTGTAGATTAAAAGTGTATCATCTGTACCTTCTATTTTAAAGTTTACTTCTGCTCCTTCACTTCTACCAATCCAGTTTGTTTGTTGAGCTTTAATCTTATCTAAGAAATCAATATCTGCAAGATCATCTATTAATCTTTGTGCATACTCTGTAATTTTTAACATCCATTGTGATTTCTCTTTTTGAACAACTGGGCTACCACATCTCTCACAAACACCATTTACAACTTCTTCGTTTGCAAGACCAACTTTACATCCTGTACAGAAGTTAATTGGCATTGTAGCTTTATATGCTAATCCTTTTTTGTAAAGTTGAATAAATATCCATTGTGTCCATTTATAATAAGATGGATCTGTTGTATTTATTTCTCTAGACCAATCAAAAGAAAATCCTAATGCTTGTAATTGTTCTCTAAAATGATTAATATTTTTCTCAGTTGTTATTTTTGGATGAACATGGTTTTTAATCGCATAATTTTCAGCTGGGAGTCCGAAAGCATCAAAACCTATTGGATATAAAACATTATATCCTTCCATTCTTTTCTTTCTTGCAATTATATCAAGTGCTGTGTAACTTCTAGGATGTCCTACATGAAGACCTTGTCCTGAAGGATATGGGAATTCAATTAATCCATACCATTTTTTCTTATTTGTAAAATCTTGTGAAGCATTAAATGTACCTTCTGAATACCATTTATTTTGCCATTTTGCTTCAATCTCTCTAAAATTATACGCCATAGCTTTCTCTCCCTTTTTATTGAATTTCGATAGCAAATATTATATACCAAAAATATAGTATTTTCAAGGCTTTATAAAGAATTTGTTATCCATTTTTTATTTTAAAATAAAAAATAAAAATATCATAAATTTATTATTTACAATACTTTTATTGTATACCTTATCTTTCTTTTCCTACATCAATACCTTTTATTGATAATAATTCATTTTTTTGAGAACAACGAATTAAATTATTTTTCATTTTTTCCATTAATTGTCTTTGTTTTTCTGGATTTTCAAGAATTTTTTCTAACACTTTATTAATATATGGTTGTGCATTATCACGATACTCATTTACCATTAATTTTGATAAATTATCATCATAATCAACAATTTCTTTCATTCCATGGAAAAGTGAATCTGCCAATGCTTCTCCAAGTAACGTATTATAACTCGCAGCACTTAATTTTTGCGTATTTCCATCAAGATTTCTATATATTGGATTTTTTACATCTGGTGCATAAGCAATATATCCTTTAAGATCTTTCATAAATGGATTCATATATTTTGAACCTTCAAATAATTGAGGATTTTTCTGTTTAGTTCTATCTATTGCTTGAATTACTCTATTTAATTCATGAGGCTCTGAATTTACATAGAATACAAATTGTTCTGATCTTCTTTTTCCATCTGCTTGATTCTCATCTGCATTAAATTTAAAATAATATGGTTCATTCCCAAGTTCTTCATAAAATTTTTCTGCAAGTGCTGCTACATTTTCTCTTTTACAATTAATATATAAACGAGTATCTGTATTTTCAGCACCTCTACCATTCAAAACATGTCTAAATACAGGTTTTCCCTTTTCAGGTTGATTCCTTATAGAAACTCTTCCATCGTTTTTTATTCTATTAACTAATTTAGCTTCATTTTGAGGATTGTTACCTGGATTAATTGTTTCAAGACCACAAATCTCAGTTAAAGCTTTATATGAATCAAATGGTTGTCCATTTTTATTTTGCATTAGAACTCCATACATATATTGTTGTATAGCAAATTCTATAGTGCCTGGTTTATGAACAACTTGTTTTGGTGGTTCTGGCGTAAATCCAACATTAATTGATTCATTAAATTTATTACGTAGATTATTTAATTTGCTAAAATCTATTTCTGTTTTACCTTCTGGTAAAGCTTCTATTTTTTTTCCTAAAAGTTTACTTTTTATAAAATCCCAAAAGCCCATTTTTGCTCCCTTGTATAACTATACTTATTATCATTTTAACTTATAAAAATTGTAATGTCTATTTCAATTATATTTCATTTTTCAACAAAAACACTATCTTTCAAATCTTTGCGCTTTACTTTTTATGTTAACTATGTTATAATAGCGTTTAGTAACTTTTAAACTACCACATTATGAAAGGAGCGTGTATACCTATGCACTCTGTTGATTCGCTTTATCGTTACTACAAGAAATTTGGTCCACACCATTTTACAAACTTTATTGCCGAACACCCCGAATATCGTTCTATGGCAAAAGAAGTATACAAAATGGAAAAAAGCCTTAATTCTGTAGCAGCATAAATCAACACTCCATACTCTATTTAAAATTTTATAAGAGTTTAGCTCTGGCCTCTGGGTCGGAGCTTTTTTCATATAAAAAAACTCTTATAATTTATTTATTATAAGAGTCTTTTTAATCATCATATTCTATTTGTTTATCTTTATTTTTCTTCTTAGCTTTATCTAATTCAATTCCATTAATTTGTAGTTCTGGATTAAGTACAGATAATGTTCTCAAATCTTGTTTCATAGATTTTACTAATTTTTCTAACATATCAGGTCTATTAAATATATCACCAAGTACAGTTGTTACATATGATTTAGCTGTTGGTAATTTTTCTCCTTTTACTTTAATAGATAAATCTTCATCTCTTGAAACAACTTCTCTTACAGAATGTAAAAATGAATCTTCTAATGCTTGACTTAATAAACTATTATAACTTTGTGAAATCGGAATACTTTCACCACGTAAATTTGTAAACTTACCTTCTACTTCAGGTGCATATCCTATATACCCCAAAAAGTCTTTCATAAATGGATTCATATTCTCAGAACCTTTAAAAAGTTCTGGATGCATACGTTTTGTATTATCTATGCCCCTTAATAATTTATTTAAAGAATCTGGTTCACCATCAACAAAAAACACAAATTGTTCTGATCTTGATATTGTTGCAGCATGCTCATCAGAACAAAATTTAAAATAATAATTTGTATCACCCAATTCATCCATTAAAGCATTTGCTAAACAAGCTATATTCTCTCTTTTACAACTCAAATACAATCTATAATCATTTTTACCTGGTTCTCCATGTATTACATGTCTATAGCATATTCCACCACTAGCTGAAGGCTGATTTAAATATACGCATTTTTCATCTGTACCAATTCTTCTTAATAATTGTTCTTCATTTTTCTTATTTTTTCCTGCTTTAGAAGAATCCATACTACAAAGATTAGTTAAAACTTTGTAAGAACTATAATAATCTCCTTTTTGATACTGATACAAAAGACCTGCCACATATTGTTCTATAGCAAAATCAAGAGTTTTTATTTTTGGAGAAATTCCCAATTTAATTTCATCATTGAAATTTCTACCACCTCTTTTATCTTGATTACTGCTTAAAAATTTACCTTCAGGAAGCTTTTTTTGAGGTTTTATTTTACTTAATATAAAATCAAAAAATCCCATACTTTCCCCTATTTTAAACTTTATATAAACATTTTAACAAATAACATATTTTAAGTCTATTTCATTTATATTTCATTTTAGGCAACAAAAAAAGGCTATTATCATAGCCATTTTCTTCTTTTCTATATGTCCTTACTTAATCATCAAAATTAATCAGCATAATAATCATAAGCTGATAAAACCACATTTTCCCAATAGTACATTGACTCTTTTGGTACTTTTCCTTTAAGCTCATCTAATAAATTTGAGATTTTATCTCTTCTGTATAAATCAGTGTTGTCAATCATGTTTAATACTTCCTTATATTCTTCAAATGAATGCGATACTTTTTCTAAAGAATCCATTTCATTATTAATTAGAGTATAAATTGGAAGTAAAGGTTCATCTAATTTAGCAATAATTGGTTCAGATTTTACTGAATTTTTACCTATTACTAAAAATTCTTTTCCTACCCATCTTTTAGACTCAGTTTTGTCTTTCTCATAAAGATAGCCTATTTGTGCATCATCCAAGTTTTCTTTTGGAAAAAAGCAGAAAGCTCCGGCTCCTACTTTAACTTTTTCAACATCCCTGTCAAATAATTTTACTGGTACATCCATCAACATAATACCAACCCCCTTTTCTACGGTCTATAGTATCATAGATGTTTTGTCAAAAAAATGTTATTTATGTGAAAGTTAAGTGATGTTTAATTTCCTTGAAAAACATCTACTTAGAGCTTAAAGTATTTATTTTTTATCACATTTTTTCGCAAAAAACAAGTTTTTTCAATAAAAAAATCAATTTTTATTGATTTTATACGAGTTTTGCACAATTTATCTACAAAATTATAATAAAAAAAGAATATGAAAATTCATATCCTTCTTCTATCTTAAATATCAAATTATAATTAAGCTTTTTTAGCGATTTCAGCTAATTCAGCAAATGCTTTAGCATCAGAAACTGCGATTTCAGCTAACATTTTTCTATTGATTGTTACGTTAGCTTTTTTAAGTCCAGCGATTAATTTGCTGTATGTTAATCCGTTCATTCTAGCTGCTGCATTAATTCTAACTATCCATAATTTTCTAAAATCTGATTTTTTATCTTTTCTTCCAACGTAAGCATACATTCCAGATTTCATAACTGCTTGTTTAGCATTTCTATATCTGTAGCTTTTTGCTCCATAGTATCCTTTTGCTTGTTTTAATACTTTTTTATGTCTTGCTCTTGTTGTTCTTGCTGTTTTTACTCTTGCCATTTATTTTCAACTCCTTTTCTTTCCAAATTCATTCTAGTTACCATATGGTAATAATCTTTTAATTCCTGCTTCTACTGTTTTATCTGCGTAAGCATTTTGTACTTTTCCTGTTTTTCTTTGTCTTGCTGTTTTTGTAGCTAAACGATGTCTTCTATTAGCTTTTGTTCTTTTTACATTTCCTGTAGCTGTGTAAGAATATCTTTTCTTTGCAGCTTTATTTGTTTTTAATTTTGGCATTTTAAATACTCCCTTCACGTTTTATTATATTTTTTTTGTTAAAATTACAAACATTGTTTTACCTTCTAAGAATGGCTTTTTCTCAACTGTTGCTACATCTTGAAGATCTTCAACAAATCTATTTAAAACCACTTCACCGGCTTTAACATTGTTAAGTTCTCTTCCTCTAAATCTAACAGTAAATTTAACTTTGTTACCAGCAGCTAAAAATGCTCTTGCATTTTTGCTTTTAAATCCGAAATCGTGTTCACCGATATTTGGTGTAACTCTAATTTCTTTTAATTCAACAGTTTTTTGATTTTTTCTAGACTCTTTTTCTTTTTTAGCTTGTTCAAATTTATATTTTCCATAGTTCATTAATTTACAAACTACTGGTTTTGCATTAGGAGCAACTAAAACTAAATCTAAGTTTTTCTCCTCAGCGATTTCTAAAGCTTTTTCAATTGGTAATACACCTAGTTTATCACCATCAGCTCCGATAACTTGAACTTCTTTTTCTTTAATTTGTCCATTAATAGGCAATTCTTGTTTTATAGTAAAACACCTCCAAAAAAAAAATTTGACTTATTTTAAAAAGTCAAATCCACAAACTAATTCATTATAACATATTAATTTTCATTAATAATAGATTGAATTTTAACCTTATGCTCTTACTTAAGATAAGGTGAGAAGTGGATGCTTCTTCTTAAAACATAACTATAATACAACTTTTTTAGCCAGTTGTCAAGCTTTTTTATAATTTTTTATGTTATTTTTAACATTTTATATCAATTTTAATAATTTTCCCTTATAAAAACGGTAAAGCTGCCCTAGCAGGCAGCTTTCCTAAGGTTTCTTAGACTTTATTCAGTTGTTGTTTTCAGTTTTAAGGTGTACTTGTCGGTCTGGTAGTTGATCACAGTAAGGCCAAGTCTTTCTCCGTTGGAAATACGATTCTCAAAAAACGGAATAGGATCTTCAAATCCATTAGTACCTTCTATCATCACCTTGATATGACAAGCATTATCTTTGGTAGCTTCAACTCCTTTTTCATTAGGTTTGTAGTTGTGTTTGCCGGATTCGTTGTCCACTTCCAAAATACCAATTAAGGTATCCTGATAATACACTTCATATACTCTAGTTGTCATCTAATTCACCTCTCTTGCAAAAGATTTGCATCACTATTATTATACCACATTTCAAGCCATTTTTCAAGTTTTATTTACATAATATTAATGCATGTTAATTTTATCTCTTTTATTTTTCTACATCTTCTTGTTCTAAATCATCATTTTCTTTATCAGTTGTTTTTCCAAAATTCATTTGTAAGCCTATAGACCTCATAAATGCCGTCAAATCAGCAGTTCCAATACTTGCTTTTTCACTATCATCTTTAATTTTTCCAAGCAAATTACTTGGTTCTACAGTTTCTTCCTTCTTTTCTGTGTTCCTTTTAATATTATCTAAGACTTTATTTCCTTGTATTTCATTTGAATTATGCTTATCTAAATAAGAACCATCTAACACTTGTCCCATTTCTTCTTGTCTTGATTGAACTGTATATTTAGCCATTAATCTTACATTATCTGGTAATGGTGCATGAATTCTTTCTTCTACTCTATCTAATATATCGTCCATATCAATTGAATTATCTGCAAGCTCATAAAAATAATCATATAAGTCATCATCATCAATAATTCTATCCATAGTATCTGCCCAATATTCGCCTAATCCACCATCTTCACGACTTAATCCAACAGCTATTTTAGGATATGCATTACCAACTGCTTGCATTAACCCTTCATAATCAAGCAATAATTTTTCTATTGTTGATTTTGACATATCAAGCATTAATGCTGCTTCACTATCAAATACTGGTGCTAATTTTATATATTGATTTCCATTTTCATCTTTATTAATAAAGAAAGAAATATTTTCTGGATGTTTATCTTGATCGGCTGTAAGAAGTATAAATGCCATTCTTTTTTTATAATCATTCATAACCTCTTGAATATTTTCTTCTGAATAACCTTCTCTTTCTAATGCTATTTCTAATTTTTCTACAGTTGTTTCATAATCAGAAATATCAACATGAATATCATCAGCTGATGGAACATTACCAATTATAGCGTTTAAAGACTCTATTCTTTCTGGTTTTATTCCATTTTCATCAGTCATTTCCACAGATAATACACCTAATGTTTCTTTACCATTCTCATCTAACATTTTTACCAAATCATAATGTGCAGCAGGTAATCCTAATGCCTTTGCAATTTCTTCAGTAATAAGTTCAGCGTATATTCCATAGTTTTTATCATTTTCATCAAGAGCAATTTCTCCTTTTAAAAGAGCTTTAGTACCCTTAAAATCAACCCAATTTTTTATTCTATCTTGATTTCCAATAATATTTCTTGATTCTTCAGTAAGAGCTAACCCTATATTAGTTAAATCGATAAAACCATTTTCATCTCTTAAAGATTCTAAATCTTCTAAACTATATGAACTTTTCTCATAACCTTTTGAGTTTTCTATCATACTTAATTCTCTTTCTTCCATTTATTAATAATTTTTTTAATAAATTTCTTTACTTTATAAATAATTGAATTTTCATTTACAACAATTAAAAATTCATCATCTTTATTTTTTCTTGTTACTGTTGATTGTACTTCTTCTTTCTCTTCTATTACTTCTGTTTTAGGTTCTTCAACATCATTTTTCTTATTTGAATTTGCAAGCCAATCATCTTCTTTATAATTTCCAAATTTCTTTTCATCATTTTGTTTATAAATTTCTAGAAGTCTAGCTTTTTCATTTTCATCTTCTTCCCAATAATTTAAGTTTAATAAAGAAAGAATTACTAAAGCATCTCTACTAACAGATAAATCTGATATATTTTCTTCAGTTATATCTTCCATTATATAATCCTTTTTTCTATTCTCATTTATAAATTCAACAAATCTTTTTGGAATTTTATTCTTATAAGTATCACCTAAAGCTTCTAAAACAAAATACACTTCAGAATATGCTATACTATAATCTTTCAAAAGCTATCCTCCTTTCGTATATACAAAAAGCTTCTCAGATTTGAGAAGCCTCTTTTCATTTATTATTGTTCAACATTTTTCTTTCCAAAAATGATAAAAACTTTTCTTTTAATTTTTGGAAGAATGATTTATTTACTTGATTTTCTAAAGCAAGATTTGATTCTTCTGGTTTTTGAGAGTTTTCTACATGATCTGTATAATCTTGGATATCATTATTTTCTGCATATTGGCTATATCTTTGAACTACTCTTGGTTTTGAAAAATCTTCTTTTTCTTCTTCTAAATCAGATTCTTCTTTTACAACTGTAGCAGATGCATTATCAAATAATTTTTCTACACTATATCTGTCTCTCATTTGCTCTTCCAATTTTTCTTGGTTACGAAGCATAATATCATATAATTCTTGTTTTCTTTCTTCATTTTCGCACCAATATTTTAAGTGTAAAAGCGCAATTATTTCTAAAGTATATCTTTGAAGACCTTGATTTTGAAGTGGAACATAAGGATTAATTTTAATCTCTACAGTTGGATCCTTATATTCATTAAAAAATGTTTTCAACTTTTCAGGTACTTTTTCTCTATACTTTTCATTCATATGATTGATTATATAATTAACTTCTGCATATGCACGTATGTCATCTCTTGTAATTACAACTCCCATTTGTAATCCTCCAATATCCTTTGTATTTCTCTATAATTTATCTCTCAACGTTATCTTTATTTACTTCATTTCCAATTTCAGCTTTTCCATTTTCAATAACTTCATTAACTATTTCTTCAGCAGTTCTTGAATCTTTTGCTAATGCTTTTTGTTGTTCACTAACTTTTTGACCAGCTTCAATTGTTGCATTTAAATTTGTTTTTTCAGCATTTTCAAGTGATGCTTGTAATAATGCTGCTTCATCTTTATTTGCAGTAGCAGTTTCTGCAGCATATTTTGCAACAAGTACAAGTTTTTCTGTTACTGATGCCATTTTTTCTTCTCCAACCCAACCTATAAATGTATAGCTTACACCATTAACTGGTTCTTTTGCTGGAGTTTTTCCTTTATATTTAACAGCCTTTCCAGCTTCAACGAATTGTTGCTCTAAGACTGTAAGTCTATCATCATCTAAAAAAATTACTTCTATTTGTTCCACTTGCAGTACCTCCCAC
This sequence comes from Candidatus Scatovivens sp., assembly GCA_045613965.1. Lineage (GTDB taxonomy): Bacteria > Bacillota > Clostridia > TANB77 > CAG-508 > Scatovivens. Next base: position 316 of record JAZLBY010000008.1, on the reverse strand, counting down.
TTATCATTTGTAATATATGACATTTATATTATATTCTTAATAATTTTTATTTGCAAGTTTTTTTATGTATCATTTTCATTTCAAATTATTGTTTTTTCAAGTTTTTTTAATAAAAAAAAGACACGAGGTTAATCGTATCTTTTCTATGAATTCATATAAATTTTATATTAATTCTTATTTTTTATTTACTAAATCTTTTAATGCTTTTCCAGCTTTGAATACTGGAGCTTTTGATGCAGGTATTTTGATTTCTTCTTTAGTTTGTGGGTTTCTTCCTTTTCTAGCTGCTCTTTTTCTAACTTCAAAAGATCCAAAT
>JAZLBY010000007.1:0-22626 GCA_045613965.1 Candidatus Scatovivens sp. | reverse complement strand
TAGAAGAAGTTAAAGAAGTAAAAGAAACAAAGAAATCTACAAAAAAAGTTAAAAAAGAAGAAAAAGTTGAGGAAGTAGCTGTAGAAGTTGAAGAAAAACCTAAAAAAGCTACAAGAAAAACAAAAAAAGAAGAGGAAGTTGTTGTTGAGGAACCAAAACAAGAAGAAGTAAAAGAACCTAAAAAGAGAGCTTCAAGAAAGAAAAAAGAAGAACCAGAACAATTAACTTTAGATATAGAAGAAGTAGCTGTAGAAGTTGAAGAAAAACCTAAAAAAGCTACAAAAAAATCAAAAAAAGAAGAAGCTGTTGCAGAAGAACCAAAACAAGAAGAAGTAAAAGAAACTAAAAAAGCAACAAAAAAAGAAGAAGCAAAACCAGATCAAGAAAAAGATAAAATTTTACAAATTGTAAGTACAGCTAAAGAAAAAGGAAAAATCACTTATGGTGAACTTGCAGCTGAACTTGGTGAAGCAAATTCAGAACAAATTGATAAAATTTTTGAAGCTTTTGAAGAAGTTGGTGTTAACGTATTAAAAGATGATGATGACTTTTTAGAGCCAGATTTAGATGATTTAAGTGAAATGGAAGACATTAAACTTGAAGATGTAGATCTAGTTAATATCGAAGGTGTTAGCGTTGACGATCCAGTTAGAATGTATTTAAGAGAGATTGGTAGAATTCCACTTCTTACATTTGAAGAAGAATTAGAACTTGCACAAAAAGTTTTAGAAGGTGATGAAGTAGCTAGACAAAAACTTGCTGAATCAAACTTAAGATTAGTTGTAAGTATTGCTAAAAAATATGTTGGAAGAGGAATGTTATTCTTAGATTTAATTCAAGAAGGTAACATGGGATTAATCAAAGCAGTTGAAAAATTTGATTATAAAAAAGGATATAAATTCAGTACTTATGCTACATGGTGGATTAGACAAGCTATAACAAGAGCTATAGCTGATCAAGCTAGAACAATTAGAATTCCTGTTCATATGGTAGAAACAATTAATAAATTAATTCGTACATCAAGACATTTACTTCAAATTTTAGGAAGAGAACCATCTCCAGAAGAAATTGCTGAAGAAATGGAAATTCCAGTTGAAAAAGTAATGGAAATTCAAAAAATTGCTCAAGATCCAGTTTCACTTGAAACACCAATTGGTGAAGAAGATGATAGCCATTTAGGAGACTTTATACCAGATGATGAATCACCAGCACCACATGATTCTGCAGCATATACTTTATTAAAAGAACAACTTGAAGAAGTTATGAGTACTTTAACTCCAAGAGAAGCTAAAGTATTAAAATTAAGATTCGGATTAGAAGATGGAAAAGCTAGAACACTTGAAGAAGTAGGTAAAGAATTCCAAGTAACTCGTGAAAGAATTAGACAAATTGAAGCAAAAGCTTTAAGAAAATTAAGACATCCAAGTAGAAGTAAAAGATTAAAAGATTATATGAGTTAATAATTTTATGTAAATTATTTTGATATTTTTTGAAAAAAGCCTTGATTTATAAGGCTTTTTTTGTTATAATTAGTGTAGAATTGTTATTTTTATGCAAAGAAATGAGGTGAAACTAGGCTTAAGCTTAGAAAAAAAGATGGGATTTTTAAGAGAATTTGGAAGTAAATTAGGTTCAGCAATGAAAACATTAATAGGTAACGATCCAGAACAATATGTTGAAGATGTAGATGGAGTAAGCCTAACAACAGTTGCAGCAGTTGGACTTAAAGAAGGAAAAATCAATCAAAAAGAAGCTGTAGAGTTAATTAATGCTCAAAGAAAAAATAATGAAAAAGCAGAACTTGTTTCTCAAAGAGTTGAAAGAGATATTGTATTAACTCCAAGTGATAAGTCTGACTTTAGAAATGATGCCACTATGGATAGCGCTCAAAACGTAAAAGTTGAAGCAAAACCAGCTAAAGAATTAGAAAATCATGAGAGAGTGCCTGGTGGAAGAGATAGAGACGAGAAGTCAAAATAAATAATGTTAATTATAAGTAAGACATCTTTATAGATGTCTTATTTTATGTTAAAATATTCAAATGAATTTTAATGCTTTAAAATATTAAAAAATACGCAAAAAATTAAAGTTTTTCTTGACAAATGAACTTAAAAGTGTTAAAATTTATTACTGTAAACTGCTTAACTAGGGTCCATAAATACTATTTTTAATAGTTACCCAAGTTGGAAGTTAGCGAGATTACGAAAAGGGAGGTGCATTTTAAATGTACGCAATAATTGAAGCATGTGGTAGACAATACAAAGTACAAGAAGGAGAAGCTGTATATTTTGAAAAATTAGACGCTGAAGAAGGAAAAAAAGTTTCTTTTGATAAAGTTGTTTTAATTTCTAACGATGGAAAAGTTACAGTTGGAAATCCTTATGTTGCTAATGCTAAAGTTGAAGGAAAAGTTGTTTCTAATGGTAAAGCAAAGAAAATTTTAGTTTTCAAATACAAAGCTAAAAAGAATGAAAGAAAAACTAGAGGACACAGACAAGACTACACTAAAGTAGAAATTACTTCAATAAAAGTTAAAGCAGAAAAAGCTGAAAAAGCTGAAAAAACAGAAAAAGCAGCTAAATAGTTAAAACTGCTTAATAAATTATATCGAAATAAAAAGTGTGATATAAATGAAATTATAAAGCGAAAGGAGTGAATTTTTCATGGCACACAAAAAAGGTCAAGGTAGTGTTAAGAACGGAAGAGATAGTGAGTCAAAGAGACTTGGTGTTAAAAAATCTGATGGACAAATAGTTAAAGCTGGAAACATAATAGTAAGACAAAGAGGAACTAACGTACATCCAGGAACTAATGTTGGAATCGGTAGCGATGATACTTTATTTGCTTTAGTAGATGGAACAGTTAAATTTGAAAGAAAAGGTAAAGACAAAAAACAAGTAAGTGTATATCCAGCATAGTAAATAAAAGATATAAAATTGCGAGGTAAATTATTACCTCGCTTTTTGTTTTTTTATAAATTATATTTTTGTAATATTTTTATTAAAAATGTTTGAAAAATCTTTAAATATATGATTTAATAGTTATATAAAATTTGCTAAAAGGAGAGTAAACATATGGGAGGTAAATTATCACCTGTAATAATAGCAGTATTAGTAATTGTTTTAATTGCACTTGGTGTTTTAACATTTAATATTTTAAAAAATGATACAACTCCAGGAACAACACCTGGAACAACTCAAGGAGGAGAGACTTCAACAAAACCAGTTTTAAATTTAAGCAAGGAATTTGATGAAGTAAATAAAAATAAAGTAACAATTACAGCTTATGCAACAACAACTGATCCAGGAGGAATTCAAGAAATTATTCTTCCAGATGGTTCTTCAATAGTTGGAGAAGTTGGAACTTATGTTGTAACAGCAAATGGAAGTTATGAATTTACAGCAGTTTGCGCAAATGGAGAGCAAGATTCATTAAAAATTGATGTAACAGAAATATTAGAAGTTTCAGCAACAAATCCTTATGTACCAGAGGGATTCGAAGTAATAAATGAAGATGTTAATGAAGGTTTTGTAATTGAAGATAGAGCAGGAAATCAATATGTATGGATTCCTGTAGAAAGTGGAAAATTAACACGTGAGACAATATTTAGTGTAGAATTTGAAGAATCAAATAGTACAGCTTCTGCACTTGTTAATAGTGTTGCTAAAAATTATGGATTCTATATGGGTAGATTTGAAGCATCACAATATGAAATAGATGGAAAAATTGTAGCAGCTTCAATGTCTGGTAAAATTCCATGGACTAATGTAACATATCAAGATGCTTATGAATATGCAACTAGATCAGGAGAAGCATTTGGATACACAGATTGTTATACATCTTTAATTAATAGTTACGCATGGGATACAACATTAGAATGGATTGATCAATCTGTAACAAATTATTCATCAGTAACAAACTATGGAAATTACTCTGGAACAATTTATCCAACAGGAACAACTCAATCAGATATAGTTAAAAACATTTCAGACTTAGCAGGAAACGTAAGAGAATGGACAACAGAAATTTATAAAGATACTGTTGGAGGAGAAAAAGGAGCTATATATAGAGTAGTTCGTGGAGGAGCAGCTAGTTTAAGCAAAACTCCAAAGAGTCATATAGGATATACAGAAGTAACATCAGATACTTACTGGGGATTTAGAACAATATTATATAAATAATTTTAATTGACCTTTAGCCTTTGAGCTAGAGGTCTTTTTTTTTGCTTTTTTATGTAAAGTGTGCTATAATAGTCTGGTAACTATTAATTATTCTCCAGTTGTCAATGTGAGCTAGACAGCAGACTATATGAGAATTTATCTTTTGAGAGAAAAAAGAATATTTGGAGGAAACAGGATGAAGAGATTACGGAAACCATTAAAATTTACTATTATTACACTTGCTATTGTTTTTGTTTTGGTGTTTGCAAGTGTTAATGTATGCGCGGTAGAAGGTGTGAGTAAAGTTGCAAGTTTAGAACAGATGTCTACGACTATAGATATCATTGAAACTAACAATTATTTTAAAATTGCAATTGTTTCAATACAACTGATTGTTGTTGTTGCACTGGTACTAACTATTATACAACTTGTACATCTAAAGAATCGAGATGCTGAAGCGTATGTAAAAGCATTAGCTAATTGTCAAAAGTTCTTAGAAAAAGAAACAGAAAAATCTAAGAAGTTACAAGCTGAACTTAATGTGAGCAAGAATAAAGAAGATGAACTCTATGAATGGAAAAATAATGCAATCAAAGCAGATTGTATGATCCAAGATAGAATCGATTTAATGCTCGCAAAGAATGTGGCAGCTGCTTTTGAAGAGAGATATGCTAGTATAGAAGAAATGGATGAATCTGCTTGTAATTTCACTCAATTCAATTCAGCAATTGTGGCTTATGAAGCAATGAATGATTTGCAAAGAGAACATGTCACGTTGAATATGAATATTATTATGGAAAAAAGAAATGTTTCGGGTGAATTATTGGCTAGAGAATCAGAACGGTACTTGAACGAAGTTTATTCGACAACTATGGCGGACCGTTTTTCAACAGCTAAACTTGCACAAGCAGTTACCTATTACATGAACCTTCCGTTTTATATCAAAAAGATAATGGATGTGAATTGTTTTAAGAGGGTAAATCAATCGTATCATGCAGCGATGAAAGACTATGAAAAGTTTAAAAATCAAGGTCATCAAAGTAAAAGAAAATAGCAAAAGATACATAGTTACACGTAATCGTAGCCTCGTGGGTAACACGGGGCTATTACTTTTTCCTGAAACTGTTTTGTAAACTGAATTTGATGGAAAAATAATGAAAAAGAAATATAGGTTTGTATTGAAAATTGTTGGCAAATAATGTATAATAAATCCACATTATAAGACAAAATGGTGGATAACGCCCTTTTGAAATACAAATTATGAGGAGGACATATGGCAAATATTTACAGAACTCACAACTGTGGTGAATTAAGAATATCTGACACAGGAAAAGAAGTAAGACTTGCAGGATTCGTGCAAACGATAAGAAATTTAGGAAAAATGGTTTTCTTAGATTTAAGAGATGAAAATGGAATAACACAAATTGTTGTGTCTGATGATATTGATTTGACAGATGTAACTAAAGAATGTACTTTAACAGTTACTGGTGATGTTGTAGAAAGAGCCAGCAAAAATGATAAAATCCCAACAGGTGAAATCGAAATTGTTGCAAAATCAATAACAGTACTTGGAAAATGTAAAAGTGCACTACCATTCGAAATCAATGTTGACGGACAAACAGTTAGAGAAGATTTACGTTTAGAATATAGATTCTTAGATTTAAGAAATGAAAGAATTCATAAAAATATTAAATTACGTTCTAAAATATTAAAAGATTTTAGAAATGCAATGGATGAACTTGGATTCACAGAGGTGCAAACACCAATTTTAGCAAACTCATCTCCAGAAGGAGCTAGAGATTTCTTAGTACCAAGTAGATTACATCCAGGTGAATTTTATGCGCTTCCACAAGCGCCACAACAATTTAAACAATTGTTAATGGTATCTGGATTTGATAAATATTATCAAATCGCTCCATGTTTTAGAGATGAAGATCCAAGAGCTGATCGTTCACCAGGAGAATTCTATCAATTAGACTTTGAAATGAGTTTTGCAACTCAAGAAGATGTTTTTGGTGTAATTGAAACAGTTATTCCAAAAGTATTTAAACAAAATACAAATTGGAAAGTTGATGAAGGACCATTTATTAGAATTCCATATAAAGAAGCTATGGAAAAATATGGTTCTGATAAACCAGATTTAAGAAACCCACTTACAATATCTGATTTAACAGATGTATTTGTTGGAACAGAATTTAATGCATTTAAAGATAAAACAGTAAAAGCAATTGTAACTGAGAATATGGAAGAAAAACCTAGAAAATTCTTTGATGCAATGTCTGAATACGCTGTAGCTGAATTAGATGCAAAAGGATTAGCTTGGGTTAAAGTAGATCAAGATGGAAACTTAAATGGTGGAATTAGTAAATTTATCGATGATGAAAGAAAAGCAAAAATTTTCGATAGAATGAATGTAAAACCAAATTCTGCGATTTTCTTTGTTGCTGATGAATATAACAAAGCAGTTAAAATTGCAGGTGGAGTTAGAATAAAACTAGGAAACGAATTAGATCTATTAGAAAAAGATGTTTATAGATTCTGTTTTATAGTTGATTTCCCAATGTATGAATTATCAGATGAAGGAACAATTGATTTTAATCACAATCCTTTCTCAATGCCACAAGGTGGATTAGAAGCATTAAATACAAAAGATCCACTTGATATATATGCATATCAATATGACGCTGTATGTAATGGATATGAAATTCTTTCAGGAGCTGTTAGAAATCATGATCAAGAAATTATGGTTAAAGCTTTTGAAATTGCAGGATATACAGTTGAAGATGTAAAAGGAAAATTTGGTGCATTATTTAATGCGTTCAGTTATGGAACACCACCACATGCTGGTGCAGCTCCAGGTATGGACAGAATTATAATGTTACTTGCAAAAGAAGATAATATTAGAGAAGTAATTGCATTCCCTAAAAACAAAAAAGCAAGAGACTTATTAATGAACGCACCATCAAAAGTATTTGATAAACAATTAGAGGAAGTACATATAAAATTAGATTTAGAAAACAAAGAATAGAGGTAATTTATGAAAGTTTTTAAAAGATTAGTTTTAATTACTGCTATAATATTGGTTACTTGTACTGGAATCTCATTTGCAGCTCAAACAGGAGAAGTTAATACATCAGGTATAAGAATTAGAAAAGAAGCTAATACAACATCTGATATTTTAACTGTTATCTATAAAGGAGATAAAGTTGAGATTTTAGATGAATCAGGTGAATGGTTTAAAATAAAAGCTTCTGGAAATACAGGATATGTAAAAAAAGAATTTATTAAACTTGATAAAGAAACTTCAAGTAAACCAGAAAATACATCAAAACCAAATAATACAACTGTAAAAAAAGATAATACAGTAAAAAAAGAAAATACTGTAGAATCAACAAATACAGTTGTTGAAAACACAGTAAATGATGGAAATCAAATTGCATCATTAGATGGTAAATTATTAACAATTGCAAACACAAATGTTAGAGTATTACCTAATATGACATCAAGAATTATAAATGTATTTCCACAAGATAAAGCTTTGATGAAAACTGGTGAAATGAATAATTGGATTCAAGTAACTGATGGAGTAACAACTGGTTGGATTCCAAAAAGCAAAATAAAAGGAAATGATCAAACTGATGTTGATGCAAATCCAATTAATACAAGTGATATAGAAAATACAACAGTAGTAGATAATAAAACTAATACATTAGCTAATACATCAACTAATACAAACACTGCAAAAAATACAAGTGTAACTAATAATACTTCAAATACTAATAAAACAAATACAACAGTTCAAAATAAAGTAGAAGATAATAAGAAAACAGAAACTTCTACAAATAAAATTGGTGTTGTAAATGTTGAAACTGCTAAAGTAAGAGCAAGTGCTGATCCAAAAGCAAAAGTGTTAGGGTTTTTAGATTTAGATGATAAAATAACAATTACTGCAGAATCAGGTGATTGGTATAAATTTACAGCTAGTGATATATCAGGATATGTAAATAAAAAATTAATTACTATTAAATCTGAAGGAGTTTCTTCAAGAGGAAATGTTGAAGATAGAGAAGAGTATAAAGAAAATGTTGTAGTTGAAGATAAAAAAGAAGAAAAGAAAGAAGCTACTTTAGAAGCATCTAATTCTTCAATTGTAGATTTTTCAAAACAATATTTAGGTTATCCTTATGTTGTAGCTGGTAAAAAGCCTTCAACAGGATTTGATTGTTCTGGATTTACAAAATATGTATATGCAGAATATGGATATTCTTTAGGTAGTACTTCAGCTAGTCAACAAAATTCAGGAACTGAAGTTGAAAGAGAAGATATGATTCCAGGTGATTTAATTGTTTTCTATAATGAAGAAAAAACAAAAGTAGGGCATGTTGGAATTTACATTGGAAATGGTGAATTTGTTCATGCTGCTAATCCTGAAAGAGGAGTTGTAATAGATAATATTAATTCAAATTCTTATTACAATACTCGTTTTATAAGTGCTAGAAGAATAATTAAATAATATAAGATAATTAATGCATCTTTTTAAGGTGCATTAATTTTTTTTGAATAATTTTTCTTAAGTTATAAATAATATAGTTAGGTGAATTGTTTATGAGAAAAATTATTTTTTATGGTATATTGATATTTATTTTTTCAGTTTTTACAGGGTATATGTATTCAAAATTATGGAAAAGTAAAAATAAAATAGAGACTATTGCTGATTATAGCAATAAAACTTATGAAAATGAGATTAAAGAGACTTCAAGTGAATTCGTGGAAAAAGTATCATACAAGGCAAAATTTGCTCTTAAAAAACAATATAGTGAGTGTGGACATACTATAATAGATACAAGTGAACTTCCAATTGAATTTATTAATTTGACTAAAGAAGAGATAATGTGTCAGTTTAGTGATTGGGAGATAGAGGAATTCGATAATAGTAATATTATACTTTCAAAAAATATTTCTGGAATTTGTGATGATCATTTTAGAATTAAATTAAAAGATGATGATATTAGTGTTTTTAATTTAGCAAGTAATGGTGAAGAAATATATTTTAGTAGTACAGAAATATCTAAAGAATATTTGCCAGATGAAGATTTAGAAAAGTTGGAAGAGGGAATAGATGTGTATGGAATTACGGAAGTGAATTCTGTAATTGAGAATTATGAATAAAATAAAGCGGTATCTAGTTTTACTAAATACCGCTTGTTTTTATTATAATACTGAAAATTTTAAATTACCATTTTCCATATAACCATTAATTGTTTGACCAGCTGTAACATCACCTCTAAGAACCATTTCAGCAATTTCGTCTTCAACTAATTTTTGAATAGATCTTCTTAATGGTCTAGCACCGTATTTTAAATCAGTTCCTTTTTCAGCAATGAATTTTTTAGCATCTTCATTTAGAGTAAGGTTGATTTCTTTATTTGATAATGCTTCTTGTGTTTTTGCTAGTAATAAATCAACAATTTGTAATAATTCATCAGATGTTAATGGATTAAATGCAATTGTTTCATCAACTCTGTTTAAGAATTCAGGTCTGAATAAATCTTTTAATGCACCCATCATTTTGTCTGTGTTAACTGGGGCAGAGTTACCAAATCCAATTGAATTGTTATTTAAATTTGAACCAGCATTTGATGTCATAATAATAATTGTATTTTCAAAGTTAACTGTATTTCCTTGAGCATCAGTTAATTTTCCGTCATCTAAAACTTGAAGTAATACATTGAATACATCTGGATGTGCTTTTTCAATTTCGTCAAGTAAAATAATAGAATAAGGTTTTCTTTTTACTTTTTCTGTTAATTGTCCTGCATCATCATATCCAACATATCCTGGAGGTGAACCAATTAATTTTGAAGTAGAGTGGCTTTCCATATATTCAGACATATCTACTCTAATAATTGAATCTTCACTACCAAACATTTCAAATGCTAATGCTTTAGCAAGTTCTGTTTTACCAACACCAGTTGGTCCAACGAATATAAATGAAGGTGGTCTTTTTGTACTTTGTAGACCAGCTCTGTTTCTTCTAATTGCTTTAGATACAGCAGTAACTGCAGCATCTTGAGAAATAACATGTTTGTGTAAATTCTTTTCTAAGTTTAATAATTTTTCTGTTTCAGCTTCTGTTATTTTTGTAACAGGAATTTTTGTCCAACGTTCGATTACTTCAGCTACATCTTGAATAGTAAGAACACAAGGTACTAAATCTTTTTCGATTTCAGCCATACGATTTGTTAAATTGCATTCTTTTGTTTTTAGATCAGCTGCTTTTTGATATTCTTCGATAGAATCAGAAGAAACAGCTTCTTCTTTTTCTTCAGCAACTTTTTTAAGTTCGTTTTTGATTAATTCAAGTTCAAATAAAGCTTTATTTTTTAAGTTTAGTTTTGAACAAGCTTCATCAATTAAGTCAATTGCTTTGTCTGGTAAGAATCTATCGTGAATATATTTTTCTGACATTTTTACTGTTTTTTCAATAATATCAGGTGTTATTGTTACTTTATGATAATCTTCATAATATTTTTTAATACCTTTGATTATATCAATAGTATCTTGAATAGAAGGTTCTTCAACTAATATTGGTTGGAATCTTCTTTCTAAAGCAGAATCTTTTTCAATATATTTTCTGTATTCTTTTAATGTTGTTGTACCAATTAATTGGATTTCGCCATTTGATAAAGATGGTTTTAAGATGTTTGCGGCATTCATAGAATGTTCTGCATCACCAGCTCCAATTATATTATGAATTTCATCAATAACTAAAATAATATTTCCATAAGTTTTACATTCATCAACTAATGATTTCATTCTAGCTTCGAATTGTCCTCTAAATTGAGTACCAGCTATAATTGCTGTCATATCTAGAAGATAAACTTCTTTGTTTAATAGTTTTGCTGGAACATCTTTTGCAGCAATTTTTAATGCTAACCCTTGAGCAATTGCTGTTTTACCAACACCAGGTTCACCAATTAAACATGGATTGTTTTTTGAACGTCTATTTAATATTTGAATCATTCTTTCGATTTCTTGTTCTCTACCAATAACAGTATCTAGTAATCCATTTTTTGCTTTATCTGTTAGGTTAGTACCAAATGTATCTAAGAATTTCTTTTTATTATTTTTTTGTTTCTTTTGAACTTTTACAGTTTTATTAGAATCGTTAGATTCTTCTTGTGCACTTGCACTAGATGTTGAAGAATCTGAAGAATTTGTTGCTTTAAAAATTCCAAAAATATTTTTCATAGGATTAGAATCATCTTCTAAATCAAGATTATCTAATTCTTCTGTGTTAAATCCTAAAGCTTCTAAATTCATGTTTTCAGAAAAGTCTTTTAAAATGCTTTCAAATTGGTTAGACATATCTTCTAATTCTTCATTTGAAATATTTGCATTTTTAGCTAAAACTTCAAGAGGATTAATTCCTTTTTCTTTTGCGCAATTGTAGCAAAGACCTTCAACTGTTTTTTTACCATTTTCAATTTTATTTAAAAACACAACTGCTGTGTTTTTATTACATACTGAACATATCATCTATAATTAATCTCCTTGTATAATTTACTTTTGTATAAACATAATAATACAATATTTTTAAATTATAGTCAATGTATTTTACTTGAAAAATACAAAAATAAAGGGTGAAAATTAGCAATCAAGCCAGTAGATTGCTACGTGAGAAAAAAGAAATTTTTAGACCTCAAAAATGCTTACGGATATAGGTTATTTATGATAAAAAGCATTGATATTTTTTTTCTTAAGTGCTATAATGAAATCACTTTATAGATAAAGGAGAAACAAATGAATAGAGCTATAAGAAGATTTGTTGGTTCATTAAATGGACCTAAAAAATATTTATTCTTTTTAGGATTAGCGTTAATATGTGTTGTATGCTTATGTTTAGGTATATATGCACAATTTTTCTATAAATATTCTGATACAGATATGTTTATGATAGGAATTAATATTGGTAGTCAAAAAACAGCTGAAGAAATTGCTATATTAAAAGCGAATTTTAATAGCTTATTTGATGATTCAATTAAAATAAATAGTGAAAATGTAAGAACAGAAAAGATGGAACCATCTAGGGAATTAGTGTATACAGGATATACATTTGAAAATGAAGATGAAAATTATTATAGTGTATTAGCTAATATTCCAATTTTAAATATTAATACAGATGCTGCTAAAAAAATTAATGCAGATATTAAAACAGAATTTTATGATAAAGCAAATTTAATTATGAGAAGAACAGAAGGACATACAATTTATTCGATAAATTATGCTTCTTTTGTTAATGAAGATGTTTTATCTATTGTTATAAAGTCATCACTTAAAGAACAAAATAAAGCAGAGAAAGTAACAGTAAGAACTTATACATATAGTATATCTGAACAACGTGAAGTTCTTTTACAAGATTTAATTAAATTAAAAGGAGTAGAAGAAAGCAATATTCAAAAAACAATTAGAGATGATATTCAAACTGCTTATACAAATGCAAAATTAATTGCTGATGAATACGGTAGTTTATATGAAAGAGATGTAAATGGAGATTTATATAAAATTGAAAATTCAGATACATATTTCTTAACACAAGATGGATATGTATATGTTGTTTATGCATATGGAAATAATGATTATACTAATGAAATGGATATAGTAATTTTCTAAAAATAGGGGGAATATAACTTGAAAAAAACAATAACAATATTATGTATGTTTTTGTTAGTATTAACTAGTTTTGTAACTTGTGTACAAGCAACAGAAAATGTTGAGACATTATCTGAAAAAAGTGAGTACATGGTTGATACAAAAGCTAGAGTAATGGAAACATATGGAGTAAAAGAAATAGTAACAGGATCAGTAACAGATAAAGTACAAGAAGTAAAAATTGAAATTATCGAAGGTGATTATATCGGTGAAGAATTTGTTACTAACTATGTTTTAACATATGATATTGCTGGAAAAATTCAAGCTTATGAATTAGATGTAGGAGATAAGGTTTTAGTACAATTAACTGAAGACCAAGAGGGAAATATTGTTGCTACAGTACAAGATGTAGCAAGAGAAAAATACATAATAGCAATGTTTATAATTTTCTTGTTATCAGTTGTATTAGTTGGTGGAAAACAAGGTGTTAAAGCTGTTTTAGGATTGTTCGCAACAATAGTTATTATATATCTTGTATTAATAAAAGGTGTATTTACAGGAAAAGATGCAGTTATTTATTCTATAGCATCAATTGTATTAACAATAGTTGCTACATTCTTAATTATAGGTGGATGGAATAAAAAGATTTTAACAGCAGCATTAGGAACAATTGGTGGTGTTTTATCAGCTGGAATTATGGCTTTAATATTCAGTAAGTTAGCCAAAATGACAGGTGCAAGTGAAGATGCAATTCAATTAACAATTAATATAGCAAATATTAATTTTGAGTTTAGAGAGTTGTTATTCTCAGGAATTATTATATCTGCATTAGGTGCATGTATGGACGTTGGTATGTCAATAGCATCTAGTTTAGATGAGATTAAAATGAAAAATCCAGAGATTACTTGGCAAGAATTATTTAAAAGTGGAATGAATATAGGTAGAGATGTTATAGGAACAATGACAAATACATTAATATTAGCATATGTAGGAGGGTCATTAACATTAATATTATTATTTATGGCATCAGAACTTTCAATATTAGAAATATTAAATAAAGAAACAATAGCTGAACAAGTTATTTCAGCGTTAGCAGGAAGTATGGGTGTTGTTTATACAGTTCCAATTACATCATTTGTATATTCATTATTAAACAAAGATCAAGTAATTTATAAAAAAGTTTCAGATAATAAATTAAATGGAAAAAGAAGTTTAAAAATTTAATCAAATAAAAAATAACCAGATTCATTAAGAATCTGGTTATTTTTTTTTTTTTATTAATTTTATCTAAAGAAATCAAATATTGATGGAGAGCTTGGCTCTATTTGTGTTTGTGGTTGTTCTGTAGATTGAGTTTCTTCAGGCATTTTTTCTAATTTTACTGATACTTCTAATTCTTCAGAACCTCTTTTAATTGTTAGTTTTACTGTATCTCCAACATTATATGTGAATTTAACTTTATTTAATTGATCTACTGTTGTAATTTCTTTTCCTTCAATTTTTGTAATTATATCAGATTTTTTAATACCAGCTTTTTCGGCAGGTGAATCTTTTCCAACTGATTCAACATATACACCTTTTGGTAAATTATATCTTGTTGCATCATATTCATCTATTTCTGAACCAGATATACCGATGTATGGTCTAATAACAGTTTTATTTTCAATTAATTGAGAAATAATAGAAGTAGTAGATGAGATTGGAATTGCAAATCCAACACCTTCAATACCATTTCCTGATAGTTTTAATGTGTTGATTCCAATAACTTCTCCTGAACTATTAACTAAAGCACCACCGCTGTTACCTGTATTAATAGCAGCATCAGTTTGAAGTACTGTATAAGATCTTCCATCAGCTTGAACATCTCTTTCGATTGCACTAACAACACCAGTTGTTACTGAATAATCAAGTCCTAAAGGATTTCCAACTGCCATAGCAAATTCTCCAACTTTAACTTTTGAAGAATCTCCAATTACAGCAGGTGTTAAACCTGTTTTTTCAATTTTTATTACAGCTAAATCTGTATAATCATCTGTTCCAATAACTGTTGCATCATAATAAGTATCATCGTTATATAGTTTTACTTTTATTCCAGTTGCTTCTTGAATTGCATAGTAGCTAGATGATTCTGATGAAATAACATGATTATTTGTTACGATATAACCATCTTCAGAAAGAATTATACCAGAACCAGTTGCTTCACCTGTAGAACTACCAAATATTGAACTAATTTGATAAGTAACTTTGATTCCTACAACAGATGGTAATGTTTTTTCAGCTACTTGAATTGATGTATTTGAATAATCTGTTATATCTATTAAGTTTGTTTTGTTAATAACTTCATTAGAATTGTTTTGTACTAATCCTCCAGCTAATAGGTTTGTTCTTACAGATGGTACTCCAAAACATACACCCATTACTATGCTTGCACCAAGTATTCCTGATATGAATGGTACAAATACAGATTTTCCAAAACCACCAGATGAAGATTTTACTTTGCTTTTTTTGAAAGTGTTTTGAGATGCAAACTCAAAGTTGTTTTCATTATCCATTTTATTACCTCCAATAATTTGCTTATCTTGAATATATAATACATTAAAAAGTCATTATATACAAGAAAAAAATTGCTTATAAGGTTGAAATATTTTTTCCTTATAGATATAATAACTGTATATGATTAAAATAAACTTAAAATGGAGAAAAAGTATATTTTTGAAAGTAAAAATATATGACAATAAGAAGTAGAAAATGAAAGAAAAAGAGATAGAAAGACTAAATAATTTAAAAGCAGAAGAATTAAAATTATATGAAAGAAATATTGAATATATTTGTGGAATAGATGAAGCAGGACGTGGACCATTAGCAGGACCAGTAGTAATAGGTGCTGTAATTTTACCACAAGATTCTTTTATAGAAGGAGTAAATGATTCTAAAAAGATTTCTGAGAAAAAAAGAGAAAAAATATATGATCAAATTATAGAAGAAGCAGTTGCTTGGAGCGTTGGAATTGTTGATGAAAAAACTATTGATGAAATTAATATTTTAAACGCTACAAAATTAGGAGTAAAACTTGCTTTAGAAGGCTTAAAACAAAAACCAGATGTAATTATGGTTGATGCACTTAATAATATGGATACATTAGGAATCCCATATATATCTGTTATAAAAGGAGATGCTAAAAATTATTCAATTGCAGCAGCATCAATTATTGCTAAAGTTACAAGGGATAGAATGATGAAAGAGTGGGATGATGTATATCCTGCATATGGGTTTGCAAAACATAAAGGATATGGAACTGCAGAACATATAAGAATTATTAAAGAACAAGGACCTTGTAGCATACATAGAAGATCGTTTATAAAAAACTTTGTTAAGGAATAAAAAAATTACAAAAGAGAGGTAATTAGGATGGAAATTAAAAGTATCATTCGTAAGAAAAGACAAAAGAAAGAACTTACAAAAGATGAAATCAAATACTTCATTGGAAAATTAATGAAAGGTGAGATTACAGAAGCTCAAGCTGCATCTGTAATGAGTTACATATACATTAATGGTCTTACAGAAGAAGAGATCTTAAATTTAAGTGTAACTATGGCTGAATCAGGAGACGTTATTGACTTAAGTGATATTGCTCCAAATATAGTTGATAAACATTCAACAGGTGGAATTGGAGATAAAGCAACAATATTATTAATGCCAATACTTGCTTCACTTGATATACCAGTAGCAAAAATCTCAAGTAGAGGTTACGGTGTTTCTGGTGGTACAATTGATAAACTTGAATCAATTCCAGGATTTAAAACAGATTTAACTTCAGAAGAGTTTAGAAATAATATTAAAAACGTTGGCGTTTGTATAATGAACCAAGGTTTAAATTTAGCTCCAGCTGAAGGAAAAATGTATAAATTAAGAAATGAAGTTGCTTGCGAAAACAGTCTTCCAATTATTGCATCAAGTTTAATGAGTTTAAAAATTGCAACAGGAAGTAACAAAATTGTATTTGATATAACATCTGGAAAAGGTACTTATATTTCAGATAGAGAAGAAGCAAAAAGACTTGCTAAATTATTAGTAAGATTAGGAAAAAATCTTAACAAAGAAGTTGCTTGTGTAATTACAAATATGAATCAACCTTTAGGATATTCAATTGGTCATAATTTAGAGATGAAAGAAACAATTATGGCATTAAGAGGAATTATCTCTGAAGATTTAGGAAATGTTGTTGAAGCTTTAGGAAGTGTTATGATTGCATTAGCAACAGATTCAAAAGATTTAGATGCAAATGCTAAAATGATAAAAGAAGCAATTAGAACAGGTGCTGCTTTTGAAAAATTCAAAGAGATGGTAGCAGCTCAAGGTGGAGATACTTCTTATTTAGATGATCCAGAACAATTTAAAAGATCAAAATATATTATGCCAGTTTTAGCAACTGAAGCAGGAACAATCGAAGCAATTGATGCTGATATGGTTGGAAGTATAGCAGTATACTTAGGTGCTGGTAGAATGAAAAAAGAAGGAGAAATAAACAGAACAGCTGGTATTACAATTAATAAAAAAATTGGTGATACAGTAACTGTTGGTGAAACTTTAGCTTATATTCATACTGATGAAGATGAAAAAGTTAATGGAACAACTCAAAACTTACAACAAGCATTTACAATTACAAATAAGAAAATTAACTTTAAATCAAGAGTACTTGAAATTGTAAAATAAGAGAGGAAAATACGAATGAATATTTTAGATATTATTGAAAATAAAAAAGTTGCAAAAGAATTAACTAGTGAAGAGATTAATTTCTTTATTGAAGGTTATACAAAAGGTGAGATAACAGATTATCAAGCTGCTGCTTTAATTATGGCAATTTGTATAAATGGTATGACTCAAGATGAAATATTAGCTTTAACAATTGCAATGGCTAAATCAGGAGATATGTTAGATTTAACTGACATTTCAAATAACATTGTTGATAAACATTCAACAGGTGGTGTTGGAGATAAAGTAACATTAATTGTTATGCCAATAATTGCTGCACTTGGAATACCAGTTGCAAAAATGAGTGGTAGAGGATTAGGAATTACTGGAGGAACAGCTGATAAATTAGAGTCTATTCCAGGATATAATATTAATATTTCAATAGATGAATTTAAACAAAATATTAAAGATATTGGAATAAGTTTAATATCACAAACATTAAATTTAGCTCCAGCTGATAAAAAAATATATGCATTAAGAGATACAATTAGTTGTACAAATAGTATTCCACTTATTGCATCAAGTATAATGAGTAAAAAAATAGCTGCGGGTGCAGATGCTATAGTTCTTGATGTTACATGTGGAAGTGGTGCATTTATGCCAAATAAAGAAGAAGCAAAAAGATTAGCAAAAATGATGTCTTTAATTGGAAAATGGGCTGACAGACAAACAGTATGTGTAATTACAAATATGGATGAACCTTTAGGATTTGCTGTAGGTAATACATTAGAAGTTGCAGAAGCTGTAAATGCATTAAAAGGAAAAATGCCAGATGATGTAAAAGAAGTTGTATTAAATTTAGCTATTCAAATGATGTATTTATCTGGAAAATATCCAAATATATTAGAAAACAAAGATAAAGTTTTAGAAGTTATTGAAAATGGAAAAGCTTTAGAAAAATTTAAAGAACTTGTTGCAAGACAAGGTGGAGATGTAAGTTACATTGATGATCCATCTAAATTTGAAAAAGCACCTATAATAACACCAGTTATATGCGAAGCTGATGGTTTTGTAGAAAAATTAGATGCAGGAAAAATTGGTAAAGCAGGTCTTGGTCTTGGAATGGGAAGAATGAATAAAGAAGATTCAATTGATCCAAGAGTTGGTATGATCTTTAATAAAAAAGTAGGAGATGAAGTAAAAGTTGGAGATGTTCTAGCTTATGTTCATGCTAATACACCAGAAAGTGCTAATAATTGTGTAGAAGAAATTAAAAAAGCATATGAGATTGGTTTTAGAAAGATTGTTAAGAAAAATATCATAGAAATAATTTAATTAGTTAATAATAAACATAAGATAAATGAAAGGTGGTAAAGATTTAATGGCAAGTGATGGAAAAGCATTAAAAGAAAGATTATTTTTAGACAAAAATAATGGATGGAAAAATTTAAGTGATGAAGAATTAAAAAATATATTTCAATATGCAGATGAATATATGTATTTTTTAAATAATTCAAAAACAGAAAAAGAAATAGTACAAAATTCAAAAGAAATATTAATAAAAAATGGATTTGTTGATATTTCACAAAAAGAAACATTAAATCCAGGAGATAAAGTTTTCTCAGTAAATAGAGGAAGATGTTTATATGCAGCTGTTATTGGACAAGATGAAATTGAAAAAGGTTTAAATGTAGTTGCTGCTCATGGAGATTCTCCAAGAATAGATTTAAAACAATCACCACTTTATGAAGATTCTGAAATAGCAATGTTAAAAACACATTACTATGGTGGAATTAAAAAATATCAATGGACAAACATTCCACTTAGTATGCATGGAACAGTAGTTAAACCAGATGGAGAAAAAGTTACTATTTGTATTGGTGAAAAAGATGAAGATCCAATATTTACAATATGTGATCTTTTACCACATTTAGCTGGTGACCAAATGGAAAGAAAATTAAGAGATGGTGTTCAAGGTGAAGAACTTAATGCCATGATAGGAACTATTCCATATGATGCAGAAGACGTATCTGAAAGAGTAAAATTAAATGTATTAAGATTATTAAATGAACAATATGGTATAAAAGAAGTTGATTTCGCAAGTTCAGAAATAGAACTTGTACCAGCATTTAAAGCAAGAAGTGCAGGATTAGATCATAGTATGATTGCTGCATATGGACAAGATGATAAAGTATGTTGCTATGCAGGATTAAGAGCTCTTTTAAATGTAGAAGTTCCAAAAAGAACAGCAGTATGTGTAATTACAGATAAAGAAGAAGTTGGATTCAATGGTGTAACAGGTATGTATACAAGAATATTTGATGCATTTGTTATTGAACTATTAGAAAAAACAGGAAATAATAAAATTAGTGCTTTAGATAAAACATTCTCTAATACAAAAGCATTATCTGCAGATGTTGATGCTGCATATAATCCAAATTTCCCAAGTGCATTTGAGAAAAACAATTCAGCATTTTTTGGAAGAGGAATGTCTTTAGTTAAATATACAGGTGCTAGAGGAAAATCTGGTGCATCTGAAGCTCCAGCTGAATTTGTTGCTGAAGTAAGAAGAATATTTGATCAAGCTGGTGCAAGATATCAATCTTGTGAACTTGGAAAAGTAGATAAAGGTGGAGGAGGAACAATCGCTCTAACACTTGCAAATAGAGGTATGGATGTACTTGATGTAGGAGTTCCAGTAATGGGAATGCATTCTCCATATGAATTAACAAGTAAATTCGACGTATACCAAGCTTATAAAGGATATCAAGCATTTTTAAAATAGATAATTAAAGGAACACAATTTGTGTTCCTTTTTTTGTCAAAAAACGCTAAAATCTTTACAAAATAAGGCGAAAGTGTTATAATAACAGTGTAGTTTATAAAAGGAGTGAGTAAATATGTTACATTTAATTCCAATACCAGTATTATTAATAGCACATTTAATATACGTAGTAGCAGATAAATATAAATTGAATATTACTAAAAAAATATGCAAAATAGTTATGATTGTGGCTACTCTTGCATTCATTTATACATATGCATTATATAAAGGAATAGATTTAATAGCGTTAGTTATTAATTTCTTTAAATTTTAGAAATAAACGGACTAAATATAGGATGAATTTCATTTTATGTTTGGTCTATTTTTTTGACAAAAAATCAATAAATTTTTTCGAAAAAATGATGAAATATTTTTTAAATATGATATAATCACTTTGGATAATTATGTCCTTTTGTAAATATAGTTAAAAAGGATAATTTATTATAAACTTTTAAAATTTTTTAGAAAGGAGATATGCTAGTAAATATAAAACTAGCATAGAGGGTAAACATGGAGAATACAAGATGTGAAGGATGCACTCGGAATTGATCCAAAAATGGCTGAAATACTTAATAAGTATACAACAGCAAAAGACAATTTAATTCAAATATTAAATGAAGTTCAAGATTATTATGGATATGTTCCAGAAAAAGCGCAAGTGGCAATTTCTGAATATTTAGACATGCCAATGGCAGAAATTTATGGAGTTGTTACTTTTTATTCAAGATTCACTTTAAAACCAAAAGGAAAATATCATATTGCAGTTTGCTTAGGAACAGCATGTTTTGTTAAAGGTTCTGAAAATGTTCTTGAAAGAGCTAAAGAAAGATTAGGAATTGATGTAGGAGAAACAACAAAAGATGGTAAGTTCTCATTAGAGGCAACTAGATGTATAGGTGCTTGCGGTTTAGCTCCTGTATTTACAGTAAATGAAGAAGTATACGGAAAAGCTACAGTAAAAATGATGGATGAAGTATTAGATAAATACATGAATGAACAATAAAATTTTAGAAGGGAGCATATTGATGAAGACTTTAGAAGAAATTAGAAATATTAGAGAAGAAAAAAGAAGAGAACTAGATCTAAGAATTAATACTGAAGCTGACACAAGAGAAAAACATATTTTAGTATGTCATGGAACTGGTTGTACATCTTCAAAATCACCAAAAATTATTGAAAATTTTAGAAAATTAATCGAAGAAAAAAATATAGAAAATGTTAGAGTAATTCAAACAGGATGCTTTGGATTATGTGCTAAAGGTCCAATAGTTATCGTTAGACCTGAAGATGTATTCTATGCAATGGTTACTCCAGAAGATTGTGAAGAAATTATTGAAAAACACATTCAAAATGGAGAATTAGTTGAAAGATTACTATGCAAAGATATAGATAATTCAGTAGTAAAAAGATTAGATGAATTAACATTCTATAAAAAACAAAAAAGAATTGCACTTCAAAACTGTGGTGTAATTGATCCTGAAAATATTGATGAATATATCGCATTTGATGGTTATAAAGCATTAGAAAAAGTTTTATTTGAAATGTCACAAGATGATGTTATCAATGAAATTACTAACTCTGGATTAAGAGGTAGAGGTGGTGCTGGATTCCCAACAGGAAAAAAATGGTTATTCACAAAAATGGCTGAAGGAGATCAAAAATATGTAGCATGTAATGCTGACGAAGGTGATCCTGGAGCATTTATGGATAGAAGTATTCTAGAAGGAGATCCACATAATATAATCGAAGCTATGATGATTGCTGGATATGCAATTGGAGCTGATAAAGGATATATTTATGTAAGAGCTGAATATCCAATAGCTGTTAGACGTTTCCAAAAAGCTATTGATCAAGCTAGAGAATATGGAATCTTAGGAGAAAACATTTGGGGAACAGGATTTAATTTTGACCTAGAAATTAGACTTGGAGCTGGAGCTTTCGTTTGTGGTGAAGAAACAGCATTATTAGAGTCAATTGAAGGAAGACGTGGTCAACCAAGATTAAAACCACCATTCCCAGCAAATGCAGGTTTATTCCAAAAACCAACATTAATAAACAATGTTGAAACATATGCAAATGTTACTAAAATAATATTAAATGGAGCTGACTGGTATGCAGGTATAGGAACTGAAAGCTCTAAAGGAACAAAAGTATTTGCTTTAGGTGGAAATGTTGTAAATATAGGATTAGTTGAAGTTCCAATGGGAACAACTCTAAGAGAAATAGTATTTGATATAGGTGGAGGAATACCAGATGGTAAAGAATTTAAAGCAGCACAAACTGGTGGACCTTCAGGAG
>JAZLBY010000006.1:0-6540 GCA_045613965.1 Candidatus Scatovivens sp. | reverse complement strand
ACGCCATTGCCAACCACCATAGCCTTCATATCCTACTTCTTCTTTTTGCATTGTCCCAATAAAGTTAAGAGAATCATTAAATCCAAGTCCAACAGGTGCACCACCCTCTTTAGTAAATCTTCTAAAGCCTTCATAAGGCCATACACCATTAAATGTAATAGAATCACCTACACATAAGATATTCATTTTCTTTTTAGGACGAGCAGGTTTTACAACATGAAGATTAGTTGTAGCAGTATCAATCGCATTTCCAAAATCATCATATAGTGTAATTGTAAGAGGGTAATCTCCTTCTTCACCAGATGCTGGTGTATATGTATAGTATCTTGGATATGGACGTCCTTTAGGGGATGTTACATATATATAGTATTTATATGGATTCATACTTCTTACTACCCCACGATAGAATAGTTCAAAAGTATCACCAATAACTAAATCATAATTTTCAGCA
Source organism: Candidatus Scatovivens sp. (assembly GCA_045613965.1). Classification (GTDB taxonomy): domain Bacteria; phylum Bacillota; class Clostridia; order TANB77; family CAG-508; genus Scatovivens. The sequence continues at coordinate 6,089 of JAZLBY010000006.1, read as the reverse complement.
AGATATAATAATTTCTTATTCATAAGAATTCTCCTTTGATAAATAATTCTTTTATAGTTTATCATAATTTAAAATATATATAAAGAAAAAAGATTTTATTTATAAAAAGAAAAAGGAGTAAAAACTCCTTTCGTTATTACTTACATTCATTAGCTAGTTTATTAACTAACTTCATATCACATTTACCTAAATAATTAAGTTTGAAGTGTTTCATAATATTAGGCATTGATTTATCTTCTAAAGAATTAATGATTTCTTTTATTTCCTCTTCTGTAAGTTTTGCTGGAAGATATGCTTCTAGAATTTGTTTTTGAAGTGTAAGTTCTTCTACTTTTTCTAATCTATTTGCATTTTTAAATGCAAGAATTTCTTCATCTAATTCTTTAATTACTTTATTAATTACTAGTAATACATCATCATCTGTTAATGATTCATTTTTAGTTCTTTTTTCAATTTCTGCTAATTTTACTTTACCTGTTACAATTTGTAATACGCTTCTTTTAAGTGTATCTTTAGTTTTTAAAGCTTCCATTTGGGCTTTTTTTAATTCATCAATTAACATAAGTATTTCCTCCTATTTATAAATTACATAGTTTTCTTTTCTTGGTTTTGGTAAAACATCTGTTTTATCTTTTGGATATCCTAAGATGCAATTTCCAATTCCTTTATATGATTCAGGAATTCCCCATTCTTTTAATAGTTCTTTTCCCTCTTTTGTTTCAAACATTTCTTTAGCTCTATGGATCCAGCAACTACCTACTCCTACAGAATGTGCTGCATTCATTAAGTTTCCCATAACTAAACTTCCATCTTCAATATATGTTCTAACATTACTATCTGCAAGAACTACTACAACAATTGGTGCGTTATAAAATGGGTCGTTTGTTGTTCCTAAAATAGATGCATTTAGAGCTGATAATTTATCTCTTAATGCTCTATCTTTTACAACAACCATTAATGCTGATTGTTTATTCATACCACTTGCAGAATAAGTTGCAGCTGTAGCGATTTCATTTAATAAGTAGTCACTTACTAATTCATCAGTATAAGCTTTAATACTTCTTCTTGAAATTATTGTATTAATTGTTTCATTCATTTTATGCAGGGTCTACTTTCTTCCAATCTTTAATATATACTTTTTTAATTTTCTTTTCTTCACTTCCCCAGTAGTCATAGAAGTCATGACGTTTAAATCTCGCATACGCAACGCTATCTGTTTCTTTAGATGGTTCTGCATCTTCACTTTCAGAATTAAACCAGCCTAAAAATTCATAGCCTGCTACTCTAATTTTAGGAAGTCCTTCTTTTGGAAGACTACTCATAAATGTTCCAGGGATATTATCAATAGCATATTTTACTCTAAAGCTTTGCCAGAAGTGTACAGTTTCTGCAGTGTAGTAGAATAATTTTGATGTATCTACTAATGCTGCCCAGCTTCCAACAAAAAAGTTATCTGCATAGTTATATGGATCCATACAAGTACAACCTTCATCGTTTCTCCACCATGCAAAGAATGTGATTAAAAAGTTAATAAAGTCTGTGTATTTATTATTTTTTACACACCAACCAATAAATGTAGATTCAGGTTCGTTTTGAAGACTACCATCCATTCTTGCTTCTAAGAAATATTTGTGGAATGCAAATCCGATTGCGTAACAGTCTTTCATGCCACCTGCATAGAAGTCTGCAAAGTTAACAAATTCTTCTGCATTATTAATATTGTGTGCTTTTAAATCTTCTTCTCCGTTGTTTGCTTTAATAAAGTTATAAAAATCAGTATAAAAACTTTTCTTTAAGCTTTCTTTAGACTCCCATAAGTCTACATTTAATTCATGGTTAATATATTTATAAATCATATTATTTTTTCTCCTTTTGTAATTCTTTTGGTATATATCTTTCATCTATAGTAATAGACATTGCATTAGTTAAAGCTATCATATATTCATTACTTGATATATTTATTTTTTTAAGTAGAACATCTTCTTCTATCGATATATTAGAAGGGGTAAGGGTAATTGATGTTCCTAGTTTTTTTATATATGCTTCTTTTGAGGTCCATACTTCAAAGAAGTATATTTTTTTTGATTCTTTATTTAAACTTTGATAAGTGCTATATTCTAAATCATTCATAATACGTCTTGCTAGAGTATCTTTAACATCTTTAATAAGTTCAATATCAAGTCCTATTTCTTCTTTAGATACTGTTAAAGCCACTATTCCATTTGAATGACTTAAACTAAAATATAGATTTGAATCTTTTATATAAGGTTTACCAGATTCATTGCAAATATATTCTATTTTATCAATTTCTTGAAAATAGGTGTTTTCTAAGACATCTGTGAGTAATAGATGACTTCCAAGTTGTTCTTTGATAAATAAAGTATTTTTACTTTTCTTTATTCTTTCTAGTCTTCTACTATCTATATTTTTATATAACGTTAAATCTGTTTTTAGATTATTTGCGTTTAGGATATATACAACTGCCATTATTCTTTACCTTTATATAAAATATCATAATTTATTGTTGTATAAAATAGTTCTTTAATTTTATTTGTATCATTTGTTAGTGATAATATCCACATCATTTTTGTTAGTACACTAGGTAAGTTCATATCGAAGGCTTCTAAGAAAGATAATTTTTCTTTTGTTCTTAATGCAACATGATAAATTGACATATCAGATCCTTCTTGTTGGACTTGTGTTGCCATGACAAGTATTTTACCTTGTTTTAACCAATATTCAATTGTTTCTAAGATACTATAATTTTCTCGATTCGGAATACCGCCTGTACCATAACTAGATACTATTACTGCATCATTTTCTTTAAAATATGCATCAATAATATTTTTATTCATACCAGGGGTAAGTGTTACAATTGATACTTTTTCATTTAGCTTATTATAAAATTTAACACTTTCTTCTTCTTCTTGAGATATATAATGGAATACGTGTCCATCAACTATTTTTGCAAGTTCAGGTAAGTTAATTGAGTTAAAAGCATTAAAGCTCTTACTTCTAATCTTTTGCGCTTTAGTACCCGCAATTACTTTTCCATCAAATACAATTACTACACCTTGCGCTTTATCACTTATTGCATATCTAAAACTATCAATAAGATTGTTTCTTGCATCAGTTGAATCTGTACTAATAGGTTTTTGTGCACCTGTTAAAACAATAGGTTTTTTAGAATTTTGAATAAGGTATGAAAGAGCTGATGCAGTATAAGATAATGTATCAGTTCCATGACATATTACAAATCCATCGTATGAGTCATAATTTTCTTTAATACACTCTGCTATTTTAATCCAATCTGAAGGAAGCATATCAGTTGAATCTATACACATTAAGTTAAGTCCAGTAGGATTGCAAAATGATTTTACTACTTTAACTTCATTGAGTAATTCTTCTGGTGTTGCGTGAGGAATAAGTCCTGATGAAGTCTTTATGCACGCAATAGTTCCACCTGTTGTAATTAATAATATTTTCTTCATGTTATTCACCTAATTAATTTTATCAATAAGTTCTTGATAATCTTTTATATAAAAATTAGCTATTTCTAACTTTTCTTTTTCTTCTTTACAAGTTTGTTCATAAACTGCACATGTAATAAAACCTGCTTTACTTGCAGTTAATAATGCCATTAATAAATCTTCAAACACCATACAATTAGATATATCTACACCTAATTTCTTTGCTGCTTCTAAATATATAGTTGGTTTATCTTTACCATCTTTAAAATGATTAACTTCTAGAATAAAATCAAACAAATCAAATATACCATTTCTAATTAAGCATTTCTTATAACAATCTTCATCATTAGCAGTTGCAGCACAAAATGGAATGTTATGTTCTTTTAATAACATTAAGAATTCTTTAACATGAGGTTTTAAAACAACTTCATTTGCATAAAGTTCTAAAACACCATTTTTCCATTCTTTGATTATATCTTCTTTTTTCTCATTTAGATTAAATCTTTTTATTGTATATTCTGCAGCTTTATCAAGACCAATATGTCCTATTGCTTCTTGATAATCTTTTGGCATTTCCATATTTCTTTTTGAAAAGAATCTAATATCTACTTCTCCCCAAATAGAACAAGAATCAATAAGTGTGCCATCTATATCAAATATAATACCTTTTATTTCTTTATTCTCTATTTTCATATTATACCTCTAATCAATTATTATTATACCATATAATGGAAGTTTTTAACTTAAATTAATTATTTTTTTAAATTAAAAGAGCAATTTTAATATTTCATGCGAATTATATATATGGAAGTAGGTTGAAACTTCAAGCGATGGTGTAGGGGATATGTTTACTCTTCTTCAATATTGAAGGAGGTGATTTGCATGCTATTGATAATGAAAAACCTCCAAACAAATGGAGGCTTGTTAAATTTATGAAAATAAGTTTAATAGCGGCAATTATAAACCTAATTACCGCTATCATTAATTTCTTAAAAAACATTTTAAGAAATAGAAAATAAACTAAGTCCACCACCAAAAGGACTTTCTTTTAGAAGAAGAGTTTTAGTTTGAAAACAATCTACTTCTACTAATAGTATAACATATAAAACTCTATTTGTAAATAGAGATTTATTTTTTTAATAGAAAATTTATATTAACAAAATAATTTTGTAAAAGCAATTTTAATATTTCATGCGAATTATATATATGGAAGTAGGTTGAAACTTCAAGCGATGGTGTAGGGGATATGTTTACTCTTCTTCAATATTGAAGGAGGTGATTCGCATGCTATTGATAATGAAAAACCTCCAAACAAATGGAGGTTGGTTAAATTTATGAGAATAAGTTTAATAGCGGCAATTATAAACCTAATTACCGCTATCATTAATTTCTTAAAAAACATTTTAAGAAATAGAAAATAAACTAAGTCCGCACCCAGAAAGGACTTTTCTTTTAGAAGAAGAGTTTTAGTTTGAAAACAATCTACTTCTACTAATAGTATAACATATAAAACTCTATTTGTAAATAGGAATTTCTCTTTTTTGAAAAAAACATCTATAGATTTCTCTATAGATGTTTAGTTTTTAATTAGCAGTTTTCTGCAAAGTATTTGATTGTTCTAACCATTTGGCTAGTATATGAGTTTTCATTGTCATACCATGAAACTACTTGAACTTGGTATAAACCTTCACCAACTTTAGCAACCATAGTTTGAGTAGCATCAAATAATGAACCAAATCTCATACCGATTACGTCTGAAGAAACGATTTGATCTTCATTGTAACCATAAGATTCGCTAGCAGCAGCTTTCATAGCAGCATTGATAGCTTCTTTAGTAACATTTTCGCCTTTAACAACAGCTGTTAAAATAGTTGTTGAACCTGTAGGAACTGGAACACGTTGTGCAGCACCGATTAATTTACCATTTAATTCAGGAATAACTAAACCGATTGCTTTAGCAGCACCTGTTGAGTTAGGAACGATGTTAGCAGCACCAGCACGAGCTCTTCTTAAATCACCTTTTCTGTGTGGTCCATCAAGAATCATTTGGTCACCAGTGTAAGCATGAATAGTAGCCATGATACCAGATTGGATTTCAGCAAAGTCATTTAAAGCTTTAGCCATAGGAGCTAAACAGTTAGTTGTACAAGAAGCAGCAGAGATAATGTTGTCTTCTTTAGTTAAGATGTTTTCGTTAACACCAAATACTACTGTTGGTAAATCATTTCCAGCAGGAGCAGAGATAACAACTTTTTTAGCACCAGCATCGATATGAACTTGTGATTTGTCTTTTGAACAATAGAAACCAGTACATTCTAATACTACGTCTACGTCTAATTCACCCCAAGGTAAATTTTGAGCTTTAGGTTCAGCATAGATTGTGATTTCTTTTCCATCAACTGTGATAGATCCAGGTGTAACTACAGTTTTTCCATCTTCAGCGAATACAGGTTCTTTTGAAGCAACTGTATGTAGGTTTTCACCGATGTAACCAGCATAACCACCTTGTGCAGTGTCATACTTTAATAAATTTGCAAGCATTTTAGGACTAGTTAAGTCATTGATAGCTACGATTTCGTAACCTTCTGCACCAAACATTTGTCTGAATGCTAAACGACC
>JAZLBY010000005.1:0-1862 GCA_045613965.1 Candidatus Scatovivens sp. | reverse complement strand
TTTTTACTATTTGTTATTTATAGCTTCTCTTATTTTTTTCATATTTTCATTTAATATTCTGCAGCTTTCGTCAAGTTTTGCTTGATTTTCTTCAGATAATTCAAGCTCTAATAACTCTCTTGCTCCGTTACTATTTACAATAGCTGGCATTCCAATATAAATATCTTTATGACCATATTCTCCATCTAAATATGCAGAAATAGTTAATACTTCGTTTGTATTATTCATAACTGTTCTAACAATTTTAGCAAGTCCTAAACCAATTCCATAGTAAGTAGCTTTTTTTCTATTGATAATTTCATATGCAGCATCTCTAACGTCTACATAAATTTTATCTAAATCGCTTAAACATTTTCCTGAATCTTCTAGTATATCAAATATTTTTTTGCAACCAACATATGCATGTTCCCAAGGAACAAATGATGAATCACCATGTTCTCCCATTATATATGCATGTACATTTTTATTTGAAACATTTAAATATTCTCCAACTAAAAATCTTAATCTAGCAGTATCTAATGCTGTACCAGAACCAATTACTCTACTTGTTGGAAATTTTGAAACTTCTTGAACAACTTTAGTCATTAAATCTACTGGATTTGATGCAATTAAAAATATTCCTTTAAATCCACTATTTACAACTTGCATTGTTATCTCTTTCATTATCTTTGCATTTTCTTCTGAAAGCTCAAGTCTTGTTTGACCTGGTTTTTGATTTAATCCTGCAGTAATTACAACCATATCTGCATCTGCACATTCAGAATAATCTCCTGCTTTTATTTTCATATGGCTTGATGAACAAGGTAATCCATGGCATAAATCCATAGCTTCACCTATCGCTTTATCTTTTACAACATCAATTAAAACTAATTCATTAACACCACTTGATGATCCTTGACTTAATATTGCATAAGCCATACTCATTCCTACAAAACCAGTTCCAACTAATACTAATTTTCTTTTTCCTATCATAATACATCTTCTCCTTATGTTTAATATTCTTCAGGCTTTCTATTATAACACATCTAAAAATTCTTTTCAAATTCCTCTAATACGCTATTATAGTCAAAAATAGCTTTTAAATGCTTTTAAGAACGTTCTTCAACAACAATCCTTCTTCTAACGTTTCAATTTTTCCGTATAGTCTTTTATGCTAAATAAAAAAGATTAGTTCATTATATTTAACTAATCTTCAAATTGTAATTTGTTATTTACTTATTACTTTTTTTTGCCAACTTTTCTCATTACATTTTGGACATTTCATATATCTTGTTCTTCCCATGTGCATAGCCCAAAATACACTTGGATATTCTGGTACATATTTATAATGACATTTATTACATTCATAGTATCCTGCTGTTTGTTCTATTTTTATTGCATTACCAACTCCTACTGCAAATAGTATAGAACCAAATACTATTAAAATAAATCTAATCCAAGATTGCATTTCGACAAAAGATGCTACGAATATTAGAATTAAAAATGTTAATGTTGAGAAAAAACCTATAACAATCTCCAAATTTAATAATTGCTTGTCTTTTTCTTCTCTTTCTTTTTCCATTTTTAATAAATTTTCTTCAGCTTGTTTTTTATAATCTTCCATTTTAATTACCTCCCCACTTAACAATTCATTTACACTTATTTTTAGTTCATTACACAAATCAAGCATTATAGATGAATCAGGCATTCCTTTTCCATTTTCCCATTTAGATATAGCTCTATCTGTAATGTTTAATTTCTCTGCAAGTTGCATTTGCGTTAAATTATTCTTTTTTCTACATTCAGCTATAAATTTTCCAATTTTAATCTGATCCATACTTACTTACCTCCTTCAATTTAAGTGTAAATTACTATTTTTTAAA
>JAZLBY010000004.1:0-10266 GCA_045613965.1 Candidatus Scatovivens sp. | reverse complement strand
TAAATTTTTTAAAGATGTTGCACCAAAAGCTGTGGAGAATTTTTTAACTCACGCAAAAAATGGATATTATAATGGAGTTACTTTCCATAGAGTTATAAATGAATTTATGATTCAAGGTGGAGATCCAACAGGTACAGGTACGGGAGGAGAATCTATTTGGGGTAAAGGATTCCCAGAAGAAGTATCTTTAGAATTAGTTCCATATAGAGGAACATTATGTATGGCGAGTTCAGGAGTTGGTACTTCAAGTTTAGGAAGTCAATTTTTTATAACACAAGCAAATTATGATGAAGCTATTTATAATGGAATGAAACAAGGTGGATGGCCACAAGGAATATTAGATCAATATAAAAAATATGGAGGAAATATATATTCTTTATATTGTCAATATACAGTGTTTGGACAAGTATTTGAAGGAATGGATGTTGTAGATAAGATTGCTGCAACAAAAACTGGATCAGTACCAATGGTAATTAATGGAGTTACATATGGTACTCAAGATGATAAACCAGTAAAAGATGTAATAATTGAAAAAATTGAAGTAATTACACAAAAATAATTTTTTGGGCATACATAGATATGCCCAATTTTAAGGTTAGGAGATAGATATAGAATGTATAGTGAATTTGGAATTAATGAAAATATAGTACAAATCGCAAAAGAAGTAGAAGAAGAATTAAAACCAATATTTGAAAAATATGAAGAAAATTGCTTAAAAATGAGTGCTAAAGTTTTAAAAGCGTTTCAAAAAAATAAAGTGTCAACTGTAGACTTTAATGAAGTTACAGGATATGGATATTATGATGGTGGTAGAGAAAAATTAGAAAGAATATATGCTGATATATTTGGAGCAGAAGATGCTTTAGTAAGACCACAAATTATGTCTGGAACACATGCTCTTGCATTAGCATTTTTTGGATTATTAAAATATGGAGATACAATGATTAGTATTTCTGGAGAACCATATGATACTCTTCAAAGTGTTATTGGTTTAACAGGAGATAGTGAAAATTCATTAATAAAACATGGTATCAAATATGAACAAATTGAATTAATCAATAATGATTTTGATTATGAAAAAATTGCTTCAAGAGTAAAAGAAGGAAATGTAAAATTAATTGAATTACAACGTTCTAGAGGATATTCTCAAAGAAAAAGTTTAACAATGGATAAAATTACAAAAGTTATTAAAGTAATAAAAGATATTAATCCAGAAGTTATAGTAATGGTTGATAATTGTTATGGTGAATTTGTAGAAGATATCGAACCAACAGAAGTTGGAGCTGATATTTTTGTAAGTTCTTTAATGAAAAATTTAGGTGCAGGAATTGCTACAAGTGGAGGATATATAGTTGGTAAGAAAAAATATATCCATTCAATAGCTGAAAGATTAACAGCGCCATGTATAGGAAAAGATTTAGGAGCAAACTTCAATCAATTATTATCATACTACAAAGGAATTTTTATGGCTCCATCAGTAGTTAAATCTGTTTTAAAAACAATGACATTTGCAAGTCGTATGTTAGAAAGATTTGGATTTGAAGGTGTAAGTCCTAGATATGATGAAAAAAGAACAGATATAATTCAAACAATAGAACTTAAATCAGATGAAAAATTAGTAAAATTCTGCCAAGGTGTTCAACTAGGATCTCCAATCGAATCTTATGTTACACCAGTTCCAGATGATATGCCAGGTTATGAACATAAAGAGATTATGGCTGGTGGAAGTTTTACTCCAGGAGCAACTATTGAACTAAGTTGTGATGGACCAATGTGTGAACCATATACTGCTTATATGCAAGGTGGATTAACATATGAATATGGTAAAATAGGAATAATGGTAGCAATTGACAATATGTTAAAATAAAAAATGATAAATAGCTGGGGAAATGGGAACTCCAGCTGTTTTTTTATGTTTTGAAAAAGTAATAAAATTTTCACAAAATAGTTACATAAATTGGCTAATTTTGGTTTGACAAATGAAATTATTATGTTTAAAATTATAGTGAGTAATATTATGAAAAAAGCTTAGCTTAAAAATGAATAAAAAAGGCACAAAAGTTGCAAAAAAATAATAAAAAATAGCATTTTTAGGTTGATATTTTTAGGAATATATTGTATTATATTATGTGTATAATATTATAGGGAAATAACCTAAAGGAGGTTTTTGATAAATTATGAAAAAGAAAACATTATTAATCGGAGTAGCAGTTATAGCATTAGTTATATTACTATCAATATTTTCAAATGCCTATGCAGTTACAGGAGAAGAGGTTTTAAATTCAACTCAAGCAACAGAGCTAGTTGAAATTAAAGAATCAGCAAAAAATAATCTTGCTGAATACATTGATAAATATGGTTCAACACCTTTCGGGGTTGCAGCATATATCTTAAACATGGTGAGAATCTATAGTATTCCATTCTGTTTTGTTGGTATAGCTGTTGGATCAATATATCAATATGTATTAGGTATTAGAAAATTAGACGTTAGAGATAGAGGTTTTATGCTTATTATCACATTCGTAACAATTTTATTAATATGCCAAGTATTACCATTAATTTTTGCTATAGTAGTAAACGGTTGGAGGGGTTAAACAAATGAAAGTTTTATTTGCGGTTAGTAGTGAAAGCATTTCAGATGCTATTGTTAAAAGGTATCAAAAAGAATATAAGGAGATTCTTTCTTATAAAAATGTTTATTACTTCAACGCAATATTAAAAGAGATACAAAAAGATAAAACTTACGATAGAATCGTAATTAGTGAAGATTTAGAGCCATTTGCCAATAATAATTATGACGCAATAGATAAATTTATCTTTGAGAAACTTGATAATATTAGCGATGAAGCACAAGATATTGATGGAAATGAAACATCAATTATCTTAATTTGTACTGATAGACATACAACAGGAAGTTCTTTCCTTGTTAAATTATTTGGAATTGGTATTTACAATGCACTTTTAGGAAGTGACAGAAAAATTGAAAATATTTGTAAATTAATCAATAAACCAAGAGTTAAAAAAGAAGCTAAAATGTACTATAAGATAGACGCAGAAGATGTTAATTATAGTAATAAAAGTGAGAAAGAAGTTAGCGAACTAGAAATTCAAAATATTTTAACTCATTTCAAAAAATTAGGTAAAAATACAGATAAGTTTGCTGAGAGCTTTAATAATATTGCTTCTCAATATACAGATGAACAATTAAAAATTGTTATTAATTGCTTACCAATGAATGTTAAAGCAGTTCTTGAAGACGAATGTCAAAAATATCAAGAAATTATGTATGCTGATGGATTAATTGAAAAAGTAAGTAGAGAAGAAAAAGAGAGAACAAAAGAAGCTCAAAAACAAACTGGAATAAAAATTGATATTATTGAAAATAAATTAAATCAAGCAAAAATTTCTGGACCTATCGTTATTCCATCTTCTGTTAGAACTTCTAAAAACAAAGGACCAGCACCAGTTAGACCTATGGGAAATGAATTAGAAATTCCAATGTCTTCTGGAAATACAGAAAAAGTTAAAAAAGTGGTTAAAAAAGAAGATACAACATCAATTCCAGATGTAGTACCTCCAAGACCAGTTAAACAAGAAGCTGCGCCAGTTGTAGAAGCTCCAGTAGTGGAAGAAAAAGTTGAAGAACCAGTAAAAGTTGCACCTGTTGAACAACCAGCACCAGTAGTAGAAAATAAACCAGCTGAAGAGTTTGTTATTAAAAAAGTTTTAAAAACAATGCCAGATGGTACAAAGAAAGTAGTTAAGGTTAAAGTTAGAGTTCAACCAGACGCAAAAAAAAATGAAATAAATAGTCAAGAAGAGGTCAAACAAGAACCTGAAAAAAAGTTACCATTTGATCCAACAGTAAAAGAAAAAGGAAAAAGAGGTAGACCAAGAAAAAATCCAGAAGAAGATGATACATTCTTACCACAAGTTCCAGATGATGATGATGAATTCATTTTACCACAAGGAACAGGAGAAGGTCTTGGAGATTTTGAAGATACATTACCAGGATTAGATATGTTTGCTGATGATTCAGATGAACTACCAGGTTTAGATAATTTTGATGCAAATGCAGTTCCAGGTGGACCAAGAATTCAACCTCCAGTTGAAGAAGAGGAAGAATTACCAGGTTTAGATGATCTTGATGATGAACTACCAGGATTAGATGAAACTGTTGAGGAAGATGATTCTTTACCAGGAATTGATGATTTAGATGATGAATTGCCAGGAATAGAAGAAGAATCATTACCAGGATTAGATGATTTTGAAGAAGAAACAACAGTGCAAGAAACAGTTGTTGAAGAAGATAATGAATTACCTGGTTTAGACGATCTTGATGATGAACTACCAGGATTAGAAGAAACTGTTGAGGAAGAAACAACAGTAGAAGAAACAGTTATTGAAGAAAACGATGAATTATCTGGGCTTGATGATTTAGATGATGAATTACCAGGATTAGAAGATTCAGTTGAAGTTGTAGAAGATACAATTGATGAAGAAATCAATCCAGAACTTGATGGATTAGATGATTTCGAGGATGACGCTATACCTGGTTTAGAAGATGATTTTGAAGAAGATTCATTATTAGGATTAGATTCATTCGAAGAAGAAGATACAACTGTAGAAGAAACAGTAGTTGAAGATGTAGTAGATGATGCTACTGAAGAAATAGTAGAAGAAGTTGTTGAAGAAGAAACTGAAACTGATTTAGCAACAGAAGTTTTTGATGAAATCGAAGAAGTAATGCCAGATATGGTAGAAGGTTTTGAAGAAGTAGAAGAAGTCATTGAAGAAGTTGTTGAAGAAGATGAATTTACTGACGAAGTAGTAATTCCAGGGTTAGATGATCTAGATGAAGACATTTTACCAATGGGAGACGATGTAGAAGATGTTTTACCAATGGGTGATGACAATGCAGACGATGGTTTATTAGGAGATCTAGATGATGATTTCTCAGAACCAGCTATGCAAACACCACCACAACAACAAACAACAGGAATTGAAAGTATTAAACCAAAAGTTGATTATTCAATGTCTAGTTTAAATAGTTTATTAACAAAAGACAAAAAAATAGTTACTTTTATAGGTACAACAAAAAACGGAACATCATTCTTAATTAACAACTTAGCTGCATTATTTTCATCAGTTGGTATAAATACAGCTATATTAGATATGACAAAAAATAAAAATTCATATTATATCTATACAAACAATGAAGAAGAATTAAGAAATCTTGCTTATAATTCAATTAGTAAATTACAAAAAGGATTTGCTGAAGGAATTAAAGTAAATAAAAATTTAAGTGTTTACACAGCACTTCCAAATGATGGAAAAGATTATTCTGATGCAGAACCAATCTTATCAACATTAGTACAAAATCATTCATTAATATTAATTGATTGTGATTTTGATACAGATCCATCATATTTTGCAAGTTGTCAAGAAATCTACTTAGTTCAATCTATGGATATTCTTACAATTCAACCTTTAACAGCATTCTTAAGAGATCTTAAAGCAAAAGGTGTTTTAGAATCTGAAAAAGTAAGAGTTGTAATTAATAAAGAATTAAAAGTAAGAAGCTTAACAACAAAAGCTATTATTGGAGGAATGTCATTCTACAACGATCCTTCAATGTCATTTATGACAGAATTATTTAACAAAGATATGGTAAAAGCATGTAGTATTCCTTTTGAGGAAGCAGCATATGCAAAATATTTAGATGCAATGGTAAATTGTAATGTTTCAATAAGTGGATATTCAAAACAATTTACTAATAAATTAAGAAACTTAGGTGATATGGTATATCCACTTGTAAGTAAACCATCTGGAAAAGGTGGAGCTCCACAAGTAGATTACAGTAAAAACGCATTCTCTAGTAATATGAGTAATACATTAACTCAAATGAAAAAGAAATTTTAATAATAAATAAAGAAAGTGAAATATTTATAGGGGTGATATCTTGGTTTTAATTGTAATAGGAATGCTATTAATAGCAATAGTAATATTAGTTGCTTATAATCTTCATATTCAAAAGAAAATTGAAGCTTTCAATAATATTAACCAAAAAATAGGTAATTTATCTGTTTTACAAGATTTTATGAAAGTAGCTGGTGAAGAAGATTCAGTTGAAGCAAAATTAAATAAGATTAACGAAATAGTAATCGAGAAATATGATATTAAATATTCAACAATAGTTGTTTTTGACGGAGCTGAATACGTAATTAAAGCTACAAATGTTGATAAATTACATCATGATACATTAACAAATCTTCATACAGAAGAGATATTTCAAGATAGCGTTGCAACAGCAACACCTAAGTATATAACAATTGATAATGAAAATGAAAAATTACCATATCAAAAAGTAGAAATGGGTAGAGCAAAATCAGCAATGTTCTTTCCACTATATATAGACAATATCTATATTGGATATTGGATTATGGAAAGTGGAAAGATGCATGCTTTCGATAAAACTGATACAACAATAATAGAAGTTGTAAAAGACAATATTATTTCAGTATTAGCTACAATGTCTTATCAAGATGCTATGGAAAATATAATAAGAGTTGATAAATTCACAGGTTTATACTCTGCAGAATATTTATATAGTAAAGCTAAAAAGACATTTGATAAGTATCCAACATCAGCTGTTTGTATGTTTAAAATTACAAACATAGAAAAAATTAACGATGAAGTTTCAAGACAAGCTGGTAACGAAGTTATTACAGAAGTTAGTAACATAGTAAAATCAAAAATGCCATCTCAATACGTTTTCGTAAGATACATGGGACCTAAATTTGTTATCGTATTCTCAGGTGTAGAAGAAGGTTCAGTAGAAGAATTCTTAAAAGAATTAAAACGTGAGATGGAAGAGTTACAAATTGTTGAAGAAGCTGAAGATAATGAAGTTGAGAGAGTTATCAATGGCAAGAAAATGAAAGTAACAGAACACATTGATGAAAAAATAGCATCACCAAAGATTAATTTTGTAGTATCTACATATTATAAAGGTACAGGTATTGAACAATTAAATAAAAAATTAGAAGAGTATATAGACTCTGCTGATAATAAAGAAAGTCAAATAAATTATATTTAGTTTTGGGAGGATAAGAATATGGCTATGGATAAAACAATGAGCTTTAAAGTTGATAAAGACAAAAGCATGAGAGCAAAAGAAATTTTAAAAGAAGTATATCAAGCGTTGGTAGAAAAAGGTTATAATCCAATTAATCAAATAGTAGGATATATTTTATCAGGAGACCCTACTTATATTACTAGCCATAATAATGCTAGAAACTTAATTAGATTAATCGAGAGAGATGAACTATTAGAAAAAATGGTTAAATACTATATAGGATTGGAAGACTAATATAAATGAGAACATTAGGAATCGATTATGGTGATAGCAGAGTGGGTGTGGCAATAACAGATCCACTTGGCTTTACTGCTCAAGGTTTAGAAACAATATCACACGGAGGTAGTGATAAAGTATTATTGAGAAGATTAGATGAAATCTTTGCTCAATATGAAATTGATACTATTGTTGTTGGTATGCCATTAAATATGGATGGGACTAAAACAGAAAGAGCAGAAATTACAGAAAAATTTATCCATAAACTAAAATGTAAATATAATAAAGTTAAAATAGAAACTGTTGATGAAAGACTTACAACAGTAGCAGCACATAAAACAATGAACTTTTTAGATGTTAATAAAACAAAGAAAAGAGGAATTGTTGATACAATATCTGCTGTATACATATTAGAAATGTATATGAATAAAAATAAATAAGATCTTTAAATTTGAAGATATTTTCAAATATTTATAAAAAAGTATTGCAAAAAAAATATCTTTGGTATATTATATTTTTAGATTTGTATGAGAGTACAAAGGAAGGAGATTTAAAATGAACGAAGAAAATGAATTAGATGAGAACATCAGCAACATCATAGTATTAAATGATGAAAACGGAAATGAAGTACAATTCGAATTTTTAGATTTAATAGAATACGATTCTGAAGAATACGTGGTATTATTACCAGTATTAGAAGAAGGACAAGAAGATGACGGAGAAGTTGTTATTCTAAAAGTTGATGATTCTGATGCTGAAAGCGATGAAGAATCATATATTAGTGTTGACGATGAAGCAACATTAACAGCTGTATTTGAAATTTTCAAAGAAAAATTCAAAGAAGAATTTAATTTCACAGATGGTGAATAATTATAAAAAAATGCAGGCGAGGCCTGTATTTTTTTTGCTTAAAACTCTTTTATTTTAAAAATGTATGTGATAAAATGAAAATGTTTAAAGGAGGATATACTTATGACAAGTTTATTTAGTTATTTATTAACATTTTTAGCAGTAATTTTCTGGGCTTTTAGAGCAGTAGTTACTGTTATGTTTCAATTAGATAATCCATTATTTGCACAACCTTCAAATGTAAATTTTGAAATTATAGTTTTATTTTTAACATTACCATGTATTGTTGGTGTTTGTAAAAGAAATATAGTATTTGCAGCTGGATATTTAGCATTATATGCAACATATTTTGGAAATACACTTTATCTTGTAGTTCAAAATGCAACAGATGTAGGTATAACATTAATTAATAGTGCTGATATGGTATGTACAGTAATGGGTATAATAATTCCATTATTAATATTCTTTGATATATTATTAAATAAAAATAGAACATTAGGTACAGGTGCTAAAAAAGAAGATTGGTTTTATGCAAATGAGCAATATGATAGAAAATTTGATGAAAGAGCAGATAGAAATCAATATAAATTCTAAGATGGAATTAAAACTTTTAAGAATGATAAAAAGTTCTTAAAAGTTTTTTTGTTTTGTCAAAGGCTTGGTATGAGTAAGAATTATGTAAAAAGGCTTGCGAAAACTTGTTTGATGATGTATAATATTATTTGGATATTAAATAAAAAGTAATAAAAGTATAAGTTAAAGTTATAAAGAAGGTGTAAAATGTCAAATAACGAAATGGATAAATTAAATAATCAATTGAATATAAACTGGTTTCCAGGACATATGGCAAAAACAAGAAGACAAATAGAGGAAGACTTAAAGATTATAGATGTTGTTGTTGAACTTTTAGATGCTAGAATTCCAGTTTCAAGTAGAAATCCTGATATTAAATATTTAACTAAAAATAAAAGAAAAATCATTTTATTAAATAAAGCAGATCTAGCTGATGATGCTATTAATAAAAAATGGGTTGAAAAATTATCAAAAGAAGCCCCAGTTATTTTAACTGATTCAAACTCTGGTAGAGGTGTTGAAAAAGTAACTAAAAAAGTAGAAGAATTAATGGCTGATGAAATAGCAAGACAAGCTGCTAAAGGAAGAATAAATAAAACAATTAGAGTAATGATATTAGGTATTCCTAATGTTGGAAAATCTTCTTTTATAAATAGAATATCTAAAAAGACATCAATGGAAGTTGGAAATAGACCAGGTGTAACTAAATCAAAACAATGGATTAGAATTTCTAAAAATCAAGAGTTATTAGATACTCCAGGTGTATTATGGCCTAAATTCCAAAACAATGAAATAGCACTTAATTTAGCTTTTACTGGTACAATTAAAGATGATATATTAGAAAGAGTAGAAATTGCTTACGAACTTTTAAAAGTACTTCATAAAGATTATAAGAAAAATCTACAAGAAAGATATAAAATATCTGATGAAGAAATGAAAGAAATTGAAACTCATACAAATTATATTTATGAGCTAATGCAAGTAATAGGAAAGAAAAGAGGAGCTTTAGTTTCAGGTGGAAACACAGATGATGAGAAAGTTGCAAGAATCATTTTAGATGATTTTAGAAATTGTAAAATAGGAAAAATAAGTTTGGAAAAACCATAAGGAGAATAAATGGATTTTATTAAAAGAGAAAAAGATTTACAAGATGCTAGAATGCTATCACCACTTGTGTGGGCGTATGTAGGAGATAGTGTATATGAATTATTCGTAAGAACAAAACTTACAACTAATTCTAATGCAAAACCACATAAATTACATATTGAATCAATTAAATATGTAAAAGCCAAAGCACAAGCTGATATATTAAAGAAAATATCAGATAAATTGACTGATGATGAAAAAGATATTGTAAGACGTGGAAGAAATACAGAAAATCATCATGTTGCTAAAAATTCAAACGTGGCTGATTATAGCCAATCAACAGCATTTGAAGCTTTAATTGGATATTTATATTTAACAAAACAAGATGAACGCTTAGAAGAAAT
>JAZLBY010000003.1:0-35278 GCA_045613965.1 Candidatus Scatovivens sp. | reverse complement strand
ATTTATAATAAGTCTTGTCGTTAGGCAACGCGCCCTTAGCTCAGTTGGTCAGAGCAACCGGCTCATAACCGGTGGGTCCAAGGTTCGAATCCTTGAGGGCGCACCAAACTCTAGTATTTATACTAGAGTTTTTTTATTTTCCAAAAAAATAACCCCCTTAACTGTTTATACAATTAAGGGGTTATTTTTAATTCTTTTCTCTTAATATAACTATAAGTCTAGTTGTATCTGAATGTCCTGTTTGCATAGTTATTTCTCTTGAAGCATTAGCTTGTCTAATCATATAAGTTGCATCGTTTGAATTTACGACTTGTTTATCTATTACTTCATATGTAATTTCTCTTTTGTTTGCATCTGTTACTATTACCGTATCTCCATTTTCTAATTTAGATATATTTTCAAACGGATAACCTTGATAAGCGTGTCCCATCAATACAGTATGTCCAATTTCATTTAAATTACCTAATGCAACACCTGCAGATAAGTCTAATGTAGCTTTAGTCACTGCTGAAAAAATTGGTCCATTTACATTAAATTTTGGTATTGATATATATCCAGCAACTTCATAACCTGAAATGTATTCTTTTTCAACAATAGCATTTTCTACTACTTCTGGTTCAACTGGATTAGTTGGTTCAATAGGTTCAGTAGTTTCAACATCATTTACTTCAGTATCTTTAACTTCATTTTCTACTATTTCATTTTCTACTTCATCATTTTCTACTTCATCATTTGTAGTATTCAATGTTGTATTATCTATTTCATTTTTTATTTCTATTTCATTTTCTACTATCTCATTTTTTACACTAACATCTTGTTCTGATAAAACTTGAGAATCATTCATTATAAAATACATTCCTGCGCCTACAGCAATAATTAATAAACATACTATAATCATTCCAATAATATTACTAAACTTCATATAATTTCTCCTTTTTCTTTTTCTATATCAATTATAATATATCTTAAATAAAAATAAAACAGTTATTTTTTCAAACAAAAAAAGAGTGATTTTAAAATCACTCTTTTAATTTTTTACTCATCTTTTAACCATTCTTTTCCATCAACAACTCTTGCAACTAACATTGATGCTGCATCATCACCAACTGCATTAAGTACAGTTGCTGGAGCATCTATAATTGTTGCTATAATTGTTAATATTGGAAGAGCTGCTACTGGGAATCCCATCATTGTTATAATAAACATTTCTGAGATTGTTCCACCACCTATTGGAACTGCTGTAACTAGAAGGTTAGCTACTAATGCTATACCTAACATTCCTAGAATTTCTCCAACTGTTGTCATTGGTGTTCCAAATAAACATACTAAGAACATTATTTTAAACATAGATCCTATAATAGTTCCATCTTTGTGGAAACTTGTTCCAAGTGGTACTGTTGTTTCAGCAATATCTGCTGGAACTCCCATTTTTTTAGTTGCTGTTATATTTACAGGAATTGTCGCTGCACTTGAACATGTAGCTAAAGCTGTAAGTGTTGGAGCTACTGCATTTTTCCAGAAAGCTTTAACACCTTTCTTTCCTCCTGCTATAAAAGCATATAATGTATAGAATATAAAGTAATATGCAACTGTTACAACTAGATATAACACGAATGTTTTAACATATCCCATTGCAATTGTTGATCCAAATGTTCCAACCATTGCTGCCATGTAACAACCTAATCCTATAGGTGCATAATACATAACTATTTTTAATAAATTTTCTATTACTACGTTAGCAGATTCTAAAAGTTCTTTAACTTTTTCACCTTTTTCTGCTGACATTCTAACAGCTGCACCAAACATTACTGAAAATACTAGTAAAGCTGTTATATTATTTCTTGATAATAACGCTGGGAAATCATTTACTGTAAGAAGTGTTGCTGTTCTTTCTAAAAGATTTAAATCTTCTTGTTCTGCTTCTACTTCTTCTAATGAAGCTCTAATTGCTTCTCCATCTTCTACACTAACTAAGTTAGTTTTAAATGTTGCACCAAATCCAACGAATACTGAAATTAGTGACATTGCCAAAAATACTACTACGATTATTCCTAAAATTTTTCCCATTCTCTTAGGACTATCCATTTTAGTAATGGCTGTTGTGATGTTTAAAAAGATAAGTGGTACTATTATTACTAATAGTAAATTTAAAAATATATCCCCTAAAGGACTAAGTACTGCTGCTTTTTCTTGGAATATTACTCCCACAATTGCACCAACAATTATAGCAGCAAGCAAAATAATTGTTGATTTGTAATTTTTAAAAAATTCTTTCATAAAATAAACCCCTTGTAAAAATTGGGTAACGCTAAGAATATAATTATATCTTTAGAGTTTATAGATGCATTATATTGCACTTTTAAATATTTTTCAACTATTTTTGAATATTTTTGACGCTTTGACTAATTATTTTTAACTATCTCAATTAAATTTGGTTTAGAAACGTCTAAATAAAACTCTCCTTCAAACTCAATTTTTTCTGGAAAAAATTTATATATTTCATTATCTACTAATCTAATTGCATCATTAATTAAAGTAGCACTTTTTTTATTTTTATTGATGCCTCCCATTTGAATTATTTCTATAATTGAATTTATCTCATTATTTCCTTTTATATTTTCTAATACTTCAACTTCATATATTGTATAAACATCATAATTTTTTACAAATGGCTTAACCCATATTCCATTTCTATATAATGTTTCTTTTATATTTTTTACTTTTCCCAAAAACGCACAATCTGCTAATTCTAATTTCTCGTCATAATTTTGTGGAATATTAGTCCAAGATACATTAATATTTCCAGTTACAGGAACTCCCCTATAATATTCACCATAACATTTTTTTGAATTAATAATATCTACAGTTTTCGAAAAAAGCAAAGAAAAAACTATAATTATAAATATGAGAATAAAAATTCTAACCTTTTTCATATTACCTCCTTCTTATAGCTTTTTATTAATTATAATATTAACTATTTTTTTAATCAATAAAAAAAGAAAACCTGGAGCAGCAATTGCCACCCCAGGTTTCTTTTATTCGATATTCAATTATAGTTAATCACCAAAATCAACCAGGCTGCTGTTGTTTGCTTCTTCGTCAGACTTAAATTCTTCCATAGTCTCAAAGCCAAACATATTTGCAATAATAGAACCAGGGAAACGACGTACGGTTCTGTTGTAATTACTAACCGCAGTATTATAGTTTTCTCTTGCTACACTGATTCTATTAGCAGCACCTTCAATAGCAGTCATCAAATCCGTATACTGCTGACTTGCAGTAAGCGTCGGATAGTTTTCCACTACAGCCAAGAATTGATTAATATTTTCAGTGATTTGTGCGTTAGCTGCATCAAGCTCTTCAGGAGTACCAGCCGCACCAAGTGCAGATCTACCTGCAGAGATATCCGCATAAATAGTCTCAAGGTGTTCAGCCGCTTCATCAGCAACCTTCACCAGATCAGGAATTTTTTCGAGACGGCTCTGCATCTGAGTCTGAACGTTTGCAAACGCCAGATTCACATCTTCTTCCATATCGATCAGTTTGTTATAGGTACCAACACAGGTGCCAACGAGGCTGAAAATGGAAATGAAGAACACAATGGCAATGCCAATCGCGATCATGGCTCCAACTCCGATACCTCTTTTTTCAGGGCCTCCGTGATTGTAATGAACGTAGTTTTCATGATTAGTCATAGAAATAATCCTCCCGTATTCGTCAATATTGTTTGTTTTCTATTACCTTGATGAGCCGCCGCCATTGAAGCGACCGCCACCAAAACTACCACCACTTCTTCCTCCACTACTTGAACTATCAGCAATAGCACGTAAAATAGCAAATACAATTCCGTCTCCGAAACCATAGCCAAACATGCTTCCTGTACCCCATTCAAGTATTAATAGAAAAACTATTATTCCTACAATGATGAGTATATCTGTGGTTGTAAGTTCATCTGTTTCGTCAGCTTCTACAGCTAACTCTTTGTTCAAACCCTCTATTCCAGAAAATTCATATTCTTCTGAATCAGCAATTGCATTTATAACTGCATTCACAGTATTAAAGCATGCATCATCATACTGATCTTTTTCTCTGGATGGTACAAAAAACTTATCAAGAATTCGACCACACTTAATGTCAGTCAAAAATCCTTGCAAACCTGGACCAATTTCCAATCGTACTTTGGTATCCGCTCTTGAAACCAAAAGCAATATACCATTGTCTTCGCCAACCTTTCCGATACCCAATTCATTTCCTAACCGAACAGCATACTGTTCAATCGTCAAATCATTAAGGCTCGGAATCGTTATAACCGCGAACTCAATTGTTGTTTTTTCTTCCAGCTGTACCAGCAAGTTGTTTATCACATCTTCTTGATCGTCACTGATAAATTGTCCTTGATCATATACATACGTATCCTCCAAAACTTTCGGAACTAGTATATTCTCAAGCAATTCTTCTTCAGCAGTTTTTTCAGAAGCACAACCTCCAAGCAAGCAGGCTAGAAGAACAAGTCCAGTTAAAAGTATTGCTTTTAGTCTTGGTCTCATGTCTTCACCACCTCTTAGAATCTTCTAGATGCTCCACCTCCACTAGGACGACCACCACGGCCACCAAAGCTAGAACTACTTCTGTAAGAACTCGAACTACGAGAAGAATTATAAGAAGCCTGTTGTCTTCTTTGTCTCCTACGTCTCTCTTGGTCCTGATGATCACTTTCTGCATCACGGATTAATTTGTTAAGTCTTGCAAGCAAGTCCTTATCAAAATATCCTTTTTGTGCAGTCGTCAGACCGTCATAGAATTTCTTAGCACTGCTAAGTCTACTACGATCATCTTCATCAGCAGAAACAATACGATCCGTTGTTGCTCTAACAGATTTTTCTGCTTCTTTAGCAGTCGTATAGTTATCATGGTCTTCTTCTGCTGTCGCATAAATCTTTTGGAACTTACTAATAAGTTGAACATCAGGGAAATATCCCTTCTGATCTTGTGTAAGCCTATTAAACAGCCTATATGCTTCACTAAGTACCGCGAAGTTTCTATAAGATCCTATCGGATTTTTCTCATATACATCTTCGATGTGTTTGTGAACAGCAATTGCTGCAAGCTTATCATTTTTCTCTTTTTCAGCTCTATCAAAAGCTGCTTTCAGTTCCTTGGACTTATTTAAAAGCCCTTCGATCACACCTGCTTCCGTCGTAACATATCTACGTACTTCCGGTTTTACAGAACTCAAATAAGTCTTCGCTTTATCGAAGAAATCAACCTTATCTTTGTCCGGTGCAATCGTAATCACCTGTGAAAGTTTCTCGTCTACTTTACGAGCTTCTTCTTTGAATTCGCCTTCGATCATATCAACTACTTCTTGATTGAAGTCATATTCAGGATGCAAAATTTGCACACGCTGGAATTTTTCTTCAAGTGCAGAAAGCTGTCGTCTAGTATCATCATGACGATTACTTTCCATTGTAAGTTGACCTCTCAACGAATCAATTTCTTGTTGCTTTGTGGTCATATCGGTTTTATACCGAGTAGCAACTTGATCAAGTTTTGCTTTGTGCGCACCATTGATAGATGCAATTTCTTTTTCATAATTTGCCTTTTGGTCAGCAAGTTCTTTAGCATGAGCCGCAGCTTCCGCTTCTCGCTTTTTCTTTCCATTAAACAAATTATAGAAAAATGCGCCAATGGCAGCAAACATTGCACAGATTGTACCAATAAGTCCAGCCAGAATTCCTCTGCTAGGATCTTTTTCAGTTTCTTCTGTACTAGTAGTGCCACTATTTACAACAGGTGCATCTTCTTGCTTATCTGCAGGTTCTCCCTGCTCTGTCTTGTCTGCTTCAACAAAATCATTCCAGTTCGCAGGAACAACTTGTTTAATCTCATCGATTGTAGCAGCTTGTACAGCTACAAGACCGTCAGCAAATTGGTCATTTCGGAAATATTCCATTCCATTTTTATCCAATAGCTGTCCGGACTGCTGATCAGTGATATAGATTTGCATTTGATAGCCTGTCTCAATTCTAACTTCTCTATCTTCGACAGAGAAGAAAATGAGAATACCCATATCATCCTGACCAATACCATACTGGTCATACATAGCATACGCCAAATGTTCAATGTCGTATACCGCATTGGTTGATGCATCGCCATCATAGCTTACAACAGTCTTCTCAAAAGATTCAACTATCGACACAACAACCTGAATTCCTGAATACTCCGTATCTAATTGAACAGCTCGCTCCATCATGTCAGATTTTTGATCTTCTGACAAAATTCCAGCAAAGTCATTCACATAGAAATCCGAAGTATGATCGAGAACTTCTACGTTATATGGATTCTTATTTACCGGTTCAGTAGCACAACCTGCAAGCAGGCATACCATCATCACCAGCATTAACAAACCACACGTAATTTTTCTCCATCTCCGACTCGTAACAATCATCCTATCCCTCCATATTCTAAAGTCCTGGTTAACGAGTTACTATCTGGCAAAAAGAATATCGAATCCCCCCTTTCTAATTAGAATCCGAGAATATATTTTTATTTTTTTCGCCAACTATAATTATATCACAAATCCCTTGTTTTTTCAAGCATAGCACGCTTTAACACTACATAAAGACAATATCATAGTAATACAACTTAAATAATCCACATTCTTTCCCCTAAATGCTTTATTTTTAAGGCATTTTATGTTATCATTATAAATGATTTATTTAATATTATTTATAAGAGGAATAAAATGAATTTAAAAACATTAGACAAATTAGAATTTAACAAAATATGTAGCAAATTAGAAAATTATGCAATTACATATTTAGGAAAAGAATATTCAATCAATTTAAAACCTTTATCTAATAAAAATGAAATTGTAAAAGCACAAAAACAAACAACAGAAGCTTCTACTCTTTTATATAGAAAAGGTTCTATTCCTGTTGGAGAAATTGAAAATATAACACCACATATTAAAAAATTAAATAGTGGATTATTTTTAAGTATCAAACAACTTTTAGATTTAACAAAAATATTAAAAATCTCTTCTAATTTAAAAGATTATTTTTTCTCTACTGAAATTGATATGTCAGAATTTACAAATTTAGAAAATTTATTCAATAATTTGTATACTAATCCATCAATAGAAAAAACAATTAATTCTGCTATCTTAGATGAAAACACTCTTTCTGATGATGCATCAAAAGAATTAAATAATATTCGTAAATCAATTAGATCAAAAGAACAAGAAATTAGATCAAAACTAAATTCTTTCATACATTCCAAATATGTTCAAGAAGCTGTTATAACAGTTCGTTCTGGAAGATTTGTTATTCCAGTAAAAAATGAACATAGACAAGATATAAAAGGATTTATTCATGATATATCTTCAAGTGGTTCTACAGTATTTGTTGAACCTATTGCAATTTTTGATTTAAACAATGATTTAAACAATTTAAGAAACGAAGAACAAATTGAAATAGAAAAAATCTTACAAAAATTAACATCTCTTTTCTTTAATATTATTCCTAATATAGAAAACAATGTTAATTTAATTGGACTAATAGATTTTATATTTGCAAAAGCTAAATATTCTAATTCATTAGATGCAACAGAACCAATTATCAATGATACAAAAGTAATTAATTTATTAAAAGCATGGCATCCACTTTTAAACAAAGAAACAGCTGTAAAAAATGATATTCCAATTGGTAAAGATTACAACAGTTTAATTATCACTGGACCAAATACTGGTGGTAAAACAGTTACATTAAAAACAACAGGAATTTTAATGTTAATGGCTATGAGCGGACTTCATATAACTGCAAAAGAAGGAAGCAGTATTTATGTTGCTGATAATATTTTTGCAGATATTGGAGATGATCAAAGTATTGCAGATTCATTAAGTACTTTCTCTTCTCACATGACTAATATTGCAAATATTTTAAATGAAGCTACTGAAAATAGTTTTATATTAATTGATGAATTAGGTTCTGGTACTGATCCAGTTGAAGGTTCAAGTTTAGCTATAAGTATACTTGAAAAATTAAATTCATTAAAAGCTATTACTCTTTCAACAACACATTATCCAGAAATAAAACATTTTGCTTTAACAACAGAAGGATTTGAAAATGCAAGTGTTGAGTTTAATTTAGAAACATTATCACCTACTTATAAATTACTTCTAGGAGTTCCTGGTACAAGTAATGCATTTGCTATCAGTAGAAAACTTGGAATTTCTGAAGAAATCATTAATAGAGCAAAAGAATTTATTGATTCTAGTAAAATTAATATTGAAGAATTACTTACTAGTATCTATGAAGATAAACGTTTAATTGAAATTGAAAAAGAAAAAACATTACACAATTCAAAAGAAATTGAAAAACTAAAACAATCATTAGAATTCGATTTCTCAGAACTTAACAATAAACAAAAAGATATTATTAATAAAGCAAAACTTGAAGCAAGAGAAATTCTTCTATCTGCTAAAGAAGATGCTAATGATATTATTAAAGAAATAGAAAATTCTAATAGTAATAAAGAATCAAATCAATTAAGAAATAAATTAAATAAAAAAATTGATGACTTATCTATTCTTCAAGATTCATCTACTAACAAAAAAGAAATTTCTATTGATGAATTATCTATTGGTATGAATGTCTATATTAGAAAAATTAATCAAGATGGTACAATACTATCTATTTCAAAAGATAAAAAAATCGGTGTACAACTTGCACTTGGAAAAATGTTTTTTGAACTTTCTGATATTGAAATAAAAGATTCAAAACCTAAAAAACAAGAAACTAAAAAAGATTATTCTAATAGAAAAGAATTCAAAGCAAAAGCAATCTCACCTGAAATAAACCTTTTAGGTAGAAATGTTGATGAAGCTTGTTTTGAAATAGATAAATACTTAGATAATTGCTATTTAAGTGGTTTAGAATCTGTAAGAATTGTACACGGAAAAGGAACTGGTGCTCTACGTGCTGGTATCCATCAATTCTTAAAAACACATCCTCACGTAAAATCATTTAGATTAGGAACTTTTGGTGAAGGTGAAATGGGTGTTACAATCGTTGAATTAAAATAATTTAAAATACAAAAAAGGATAAGATTTCTCTTATCCTTTTTATTTTAAGTATGTATATTGGATTTTATTTTATTTTTCTAAATACTCCAGAAACTTTTCCTAATATTTCACATGTTGGTACTATAATTGGATCTAATGTGCAGTTTTCTGGTTGTAATCTAATATGATCTTTTTCTTTATAGAATGTTTTTACAGTTGCTTCATCTCCTATTAATGCTACAACAATTTCACCATTATTTGCTGTATTTTGTTTTCTAACTAAGATATAGTCTCCATCTAAAATACCAGCTTCAATCATAGATTCTCCTCTAACAGTAAGCATAAAGCTTTCTCCTGTTCCAACAAAATCTAATGGTATTGGGAATGTATCAGTTACATTTTCAACAGCTAAAATTGGTTCTCCTGCTGTAATTTTTCCAATTACAGGAACATCTACCATTTCTCTACTTGAATATACTTCTTTATCAAATGTTGATTGTTGACCTTCTACAGCTCCACCTTTTAATAGTTTTAATGTTCTTCCTTTTTGACTTTCTTTTTTGATATATCCTTTTTTCTCTAAAGATGCAATATATCCATGAACTGTTGCTGTTGATTTTAAATCTACAGCTTTACCAATTTCTCTTACTGATGGTGGATATCCATTAATTCCAATTTGTTTTTCAATAAATTTTAAAATTGCTTTTTCCCTTTTATTTAAGCTGTTTGGATCTTTTTTTCTCATATTTAGTACCCCATTTCATATCTATTTTAAAATAAATTTAATTTACTTAATTCTAGAACTTATGTTCTTTTTTCTATTTCAATGTTATCATATAAAATATTTTTTGTCAAACAAAAGTTTTCTTTTTTCAAAAAAAATATAAGCAAATACTTATGTACTTGCTTATATTAATATTTAACGTTCTTCATCAAATAAACTTCGTCTAACAGTTTCATTTTCAATCTTTTCTTCAATACCTTTTGATTTTTTATTATCCACTATTCTTTCACCAACATCTTTAAATATTGTCTTCAAAAAATCTATCGCTTCTGTATTATTAAATATTTTATGATACACTAAATCTGATTTCATTATATTAGCAACTTCAGTAAGATCTGCTGTTTCAATTGCAGTAGCACATGCTACTGATAATGGTTTAGAATAACGTAAAGCTTCTCCCATTTTTCTAAATAATTCATCACTTACTAAAGAACTTCTACAAAAGTCTGGATTTTCTTCAAAGTCATATTGAATCTCTTCACCCTCTTCATAAAATCCAAATCTTCCTTCAGAGTCTGAATAATACCCTAATATAAATTCTTTTGGAATATATCCAAGTTCACTACATGCTTTATCCATCATAGAACATGAAGTATCTTGATCATAACCAGCAGGTGATTCTGTAAAACCTAAATACAATTTTTCACCATATTGATTTTCGATTACTCCAGGATATGCAACAATAATATTCGATTGTTTTCCACCCCAAGCATAATTTTCAAGACCTAATAAAACACTTTCATCATCTTTTCCAACAATTCCAAGAGACTTAACATTTCCATTTATACTGCGATATCCACTTCCAAGTTTTAATCCATTGTCCATTATAGCTTTTGAAATTGCCTCTACACTTCCTAAGTGTGATCTTTCTTCATCTATACCATGTAAACCTATACCAAATCCTTTATAGGATTTTAATTTCTCTAATAATTCAATACTTGTAATTTTTTCCATACAAACCTCCTTTATCAAAAAAGTAAATATGTAATTAATACTATCAATTACTAATATTATAACATTTTAAACCAATTATGTAAAGTTAGGTACATTTAATAAAAAAATCCAACCTACTTTTAATAAGTAAGTTGGATGTAATTTTTCTATTCGTACCACTCAAATTCCCATTCAAGAATTTTTACTGTGTCTCCTTCTTTAACACCTTTATCTTTTAAGGCTTGTTCAATACCAAGTTTTTTAAGCATTTTTTCCATATAGTGATATGATTCATTATCTCCGATATTTACTCTACCCATTAATCTTTCAACTGCAGGTCCTGTAACAATAAATTCATTATCTTTAACTTCAATTTCAAATTGTTCTTCTTCATCTTCTAATGTATAAACAATTCTATCTTCAATTTCAACAACTTCTTCTTTTGGTAATGTTTTTATTAATTTAGCCACATGATTAAATAAATCATTTAATCCTTCACCAGTTACAGCTGAAATTTTAAATATTTCTAAACCTTTTTCTTTAGCTAATTTTTCTAGCGCTTTATAATTTTCATCATCTTGCATACTATCTATTTTATTAGCTACTATAATTTGTTTTCTTGTTGCTAATTTTTCACTATATTTTTCAAGTTCAGTATTAATCTTATTAAAATCATCTACTGGATCTCTTCCTTCTGTTCCAGCAACATCTAATACGTGAAGTAATAATCTTGTTCTTTCAACATGTCTTAAAAATTGAGTTCCAAGTCCAATCCCTTCACTTGCACCTTCTATAATTCCTGGAATATCTGCTAAAACAAAGCTATCTCCGTATTCTGTTTTTACAACACCTAAATTAGGATCGATAGTTGTAAAATGATAATCAGCTATTTTTGGTGTAGCTTTTGTTACTCTTGAAAGTATTGTAGATTTACCAACATTTGGAAATCCTAATAATCCAACATCAGCTAAAAGTTTAAGTTCAAGAATAATTTCTTTTTCTTTTCCTTTTTCACCATCAATTGCAAATCTTGGAGCTTGTCTTGTAGATGTAGCAAAGTGAGAATTACCTTTTCCTCCTCTACCACCTTTTAAGATTAATTCTTGTTGTCCTTTTTTAGACATATCTACAATAACTTTTCCTGTTTCTGCATCTTTAACTATTGTTCCTAAAGGAACTTTTATATATATATCTTCGCCACTTTTTCCAAATCTATGACTTCCACTACCATTTTGTCCATCTTCTGCTTTAAATTTTTTTGTAAATCTAAAATCAATTAATGTATTACTATCTGGATCAACGACGAAATAAACGTCTCCACCTTTTCCACCGTCTCCACCATCAGGACCACCAGCAGCTACATATTTTTCTCTTCTAAATGTAGCAGCTCCGTTTCCGCCATTACCTGATTTAATTATTATTTTGGCATAATCTACAAACATTTTTATCTCCCTTTATTTTAATCTTCAAAATAATTTAACTTCATTGCTTCTTTTACTTTTTTCATTGTTTCTTTTGCTGTTTTTCTAGCTTTTTCTGTACCTTCTTTTAAGATTCTATCAACTTCTTCTGGATGAGCTTCATAATAAGCTCTTCTTTCTCTCATTGGTCTTAAATATTCTATAATATTTGCTGCAAGTTCTCTTTTACATCCAACGCATCCTCTTGCTCCAGCTTTACATTCGCTACAAGCTTTTTCGCATGCTTCTTTGCTTGAGAATAAATTATGATAATAAGCAACCATACATACATCAGGATTCCCTAAATCATCTTTTTTTATTCTATTTGGATCTGTTACAGCAGACATAACTTTTTTAGTTATTTCTTCTTCTGAATCAGATAAGTAAATTGCATTACCTAATGATTTACCCATCTTTTCATTTCCATCTAAACCTTTAATTCTTTTACCTTCTGATAAAACAATCTCTGGTTCTTTTAAAATATCTTCACCATAAATACTATTAAATTTTCTAACTATTTCTTTACATTGTTCAATTAAAGGTGCTTGATCCTCACCTACTGGTACAAGTTCACCTTCAAATGCTGTAATATCTGCAGCTTGACTTACTGGATATCCTAAGAAACCATAAGTTACACTTTCACCAAATAAATCTCTTTTTTGAGCTATTTCAGTTTTTACAGTTGGATTTCTTTGAAGTCTAGCTATTGTAACTAGATTTGAATAAAACACTGTAAGTTCTGCAGTTTCTGGTATCATTGATTGAATATATATAGTTGATTTTTCAGGATCAATACCTACTGATAAATAATCCATTGCAACTTCTCTTACGTTTTTTCTAACTTTTTCTGGATTATTAAAATTATCAGTTAAAGCTTGAACATCTGCAATTAATATATAAGGTTCATATTCACCTGAATTTTGCATTTCAACTCTTTTTTTCAAAGAACCAAAATAATGTCCAATATGTAATTTTCCTGTAGGTCTATCACCTGTTAAAATTCTTTTTTTATTTCCCATTTCTAATTTACCTCTTTATCTTAAAAGTACATTTAATATTATACTGTATTTTGTCTTAAAAATCAATGCTTTTTGACATTTTATGTAAATTGCTTTTTTTATTACTAACGCAAAAGTAGCGAAGCATCAGCTCCGCTACTCCGCCTCTTTTGAAAAGAAACAACCTGCTTTTTTCCTGTAACTAGATTAATTGCCAAATTAAATGAATTTTGCCATACAATTTGTCTTCTTCAGACATATAATCTACCGCTAAATAATATGTTTCGAAAGCTTTCTTGTTGATATTGGTCTTCATGATTTCATCAAAAGTATGACCATAATAATAAGCCTTCAAAATATCGCATTTTGCTAAAAGTGTATATACATATTCAAATGAATCAACATAAGTAATTTCACACTTATCATTTTCAACCGGTAAGTTATTTGCTCTCAAAATTTCTCTAGCAATCATTTCTGTAATACATTCACTAACTAAACAACGGTCAAAGAAAGTCAGATTTGTATATTCAGAAATCCGTGCAGTAAGATGACTAACGATATGAATAAGTTCATGTACAACCATATGTAAATCCACTATTTCAGGATTTGAATAACTTTCGTTAACATATATTGTTGTATCATAAGCTAACATAGGAACATTAACTAGTGAATTATTTTTTCGATTTACTGAAATATATTCGAAATTCACTTCATTAATTCCATTCTTTACAAACTCTTTGTGCTCGGCTTTTATAATGTTTGATGAATCAATATAATCACAAACTAATTTTTTAGCTTCACATAAGAATTCGGACATTTTAGCACTTGCTTTTCTTGGACTCGTTTTATATCTTAAGTTTTTAAACGGTTCCTCTCCACCATAAAAATCAGATGGAATATAGCAAGCCCAAATAGAATTATCCATTTCATCCATCAACCTGTAAGCTGCCGGAGCATGTTCTCTTTCAACACGCATAGTTTTTCTTGCATACATGAATTCATACTTATACATTTCTTCACGTGATTTCGCAAGATCATACAAATTCTTTTCTACGACACATTCTTTTTTCTCTGTAATCGCAGATTCTTCTCTCTTATAAGTCTCACCCAGAAACTTACTAAAAAAAGTTAACAGTGACATCTTTTTGGTTTTGTCTTTTACGTTGCTCATATTTACCTTTCTACCAAATTTGGCTGAACGAGCACTGTTAATAGTTACAATGACATCCAAAACAAAGAGGATTATTTTAGATATCACCTTTAATTATACCATATTTAATAAATTAGTTCAAGAAACCCTTGATTCTCAAAAACTACAAGAAAACCTGCCAAGTAACACTCGGCAGGTTTCCCCTCTTATTGTTTAATTGATTACTAGATTACAAAATATCCATTATCTACATCTGTATCTTTTATTTTGAAATTTGCTCCCAAATATAATAAATCAGATCGTCTGCTAATTTATATTCGTATTCCATGGAATGAACAGTAACATAAAAGAGATCAAATGCTTTTTTATCAACATCCTTTAAAATCTCTTCATAGAAATCTGGATAAAAATACGCTTTTAACACGTCATATCTGCCTAAAACAGCTAATGCAAAGCCGAAATCGTACTCGTAGATAATTCCTTCTACTAGTTCATCTTCAAATCCACAAGTATACAGAATTTCTCTAGCAATAAGCTCTGTAATTGCTTCACTAACTGTAGTAGAATTATAATAGGAATTTTCATACAAGCTACCTTCACTTGTAATATTGCTTACCACATGAACCAGCTCGTGTAAAAATGTGTGTGTTGTATAAAAATCAGCAGGAAAATAACGATTTACATAGATTTCTTTTCCATGCGTCATCATAATGGCTCCCTCGTACCTTATATCATTCTCATCAATGCTAATATAATGAACTTTTAGATTAATTATCTCATCAATAATTTTCTCTTTATCTTCGTTCATAATTATCTTTGATGAATTGACATATTCACAAATCAGCTCTTTTGCAAGTTCAAGTGACTCATATGCTGAATCTGGCATTTTGAAGTCTAATTCTGTATACACCAAGCTATCAAATGGATCTACTCCAATATCACTAAAATCTTCTGGTATAGTACAGTACCATACAAGTGAATCATCTTTCTTTTCATAAATACCTAAAGCGTCTTCTCCATTCACCTGTAATTCATCAACATAAAAAACATTTTCAGTAATAGCAGTATCATAGCTTATTTGTGAAGCAAATACATTTGCATATTGTTGCAAGTTTTGTTCTACCTTACATGAATTTCCATTCACATCAAAGCTTTCTGCTTTAACTGCACATCCACAAAGTATTGCGGACAAAATAAGAGTTAACAGTAACATTCTTTTCGTTCTTCTTAAATTGTTCATTTTTCCCTTTCTGCCATTTGGCTGAACGAACTTACTGTCAATAGTTACAACACCTTCAAAACAAGATATTAATTTTAAAGGTTATGATATTATATCACTACCAACGAATCTTGTCAATTATTTTTGACTTTTTATGTAAATCATGTTATAATTATTGAGTTAACTCTTTAGTTAACGGTAACAGTCAAACTCGACATAGACCTAAGCCGCCCAGACTTACAAAGAATATATAATTAATCTGGGAACGAAAGTATAGACTTCTATACCGTAGGGAAAGGTAAAAGACATTGCAGATTTTTCTTACTCAAGCACCTCAGACCGGCAAAGTCAACGAGTTCGTTGAATACAATTTCGACGGACGGTACCTGCAAGCAACACTCAACGGAAAAATGGTAATTTCTCAACCGGCAATGCTTGGGCAAGCATTCTATATCATCCCTCAGGGACAAAAGAATGCCCCTCTCGTTACTAAAGCTGAGATTCCTACCAACCGGGGTGGAAAAATTGCATGGGCATTGTCTTTCATCGGCGCAGATAAATGTATGCCTTCCGAAAACGCTTTCTACGAAACGTATGATAAGCTCGTCAAGGAAGATTCCATCATGAACATTGCATCTTTCCTCAGCTATGGAAAATATGCAATTATTATCGCCGATAAGTACAAACACAACGATAACCCTGAAAAATGCAAAGTCAAAAAGAACAATCCGGTTCTCGCTTGGATTAGCGATGATATTCCGCTTTGGGCTTTGAACGAACTTCTCGACAAGTACGAAAGTCGCAGACGCCTGCCTTGTCCCAAAGAATTTTTCTACATTCTGTAAGACGAAATGGCATAGACCACAAAAAAATCGCAGCACCCGCTGCGAGTTTTTTCATTTATTTTTTCTTAAATAAAATTCTCATAGTATTAAATATTGTTAATAACGTTACACCAACATCAGCAAATACAGCCATCCACATTTGAGCTATCCCAAATACACTTAATTCTAATACGACTATTTTTACTAAAAGTGCAAATATTAAATTTTGTTTTATTATTTTATTTGTAAATTTTGAAAGTCTAACTGTTTGAGCAACTTTAGTTAAGTTGTCTGTCATTATTACAATATCAGCAGCTTCTATAGCAGAACTTGCTCCTATTCCACCCATAGCAATACCAACATCTGCCAAAGCAATAACTGGAGAATCGTTAATTCCATCTCCAACAAAAGCTACATTTCCTTTTGTATTATTTTTTATAATTTTTTCCATTTCATTATATTTATCATTTGGAAGCATTTCTGCTTTTACTTCTTTTATTCCTATAATTGAAGCAACTGATTTTGCAACTTCTTCACTATCTCCTGTAAGCATTACAGTTTTTATACCTAATGAATTTAAAGCACCTATTGCTTCTTTTGTCTCAGGTTTAATTGTATCACTTAAGATTACAGCTCCAATTACAATATCATCAAGTTTTACATATATACAAGTTCCATTTGTCTTTTCTTCTCTTGCGCCAGTAAATTCAGCATTACCAATTTTAACTGTTTTATTATCATATTTGTATGTAATTCCATTACCAGGAATTTCTTTAAATTTTGATATTCTATCTTTATTAATTGTTCTATTAAATTTTTCTAATATTGCATTTGCTATTGGATGATTTGAAAAACTTTCACCATAAGCTGCATATTCTAATATTTCATCTTCTGAAAAATCTCTATCATATACTTTAATTTTAATTACTTCAAATATACCTTTTGTTAAAGTTCCAGTTTTATCAAATGCTATATATTTAATGTCCTTAACAGCATCTAAATAATTACTTCCTTTTATTAAAATACCATTTTTTGAAGCTCTACCTATTCCTGAAAAATAACTTAATGGTACAGAAATAACAATAGCACAAGGACATGATACAACTAAGAATATTAAAGCTCTATAAATAGATTCAACATATGTAACATCTAATAAAATTGGAAGTACTATAGCAACAATTGCAGCTAATATCAATACAATTGGTGTATAAACTCTAGATGCTTTATTTACAAACGTTTCTGTTTTAGCTTTTTTATCAGTTGCATTTTCAACTAAATTTAAAATTTTACTTACAGTACTATCTTCATATTTTTCAATTACTCTTAATTTAATTAATCCATTATCGTTTATACTACCAGATAAAACTCTATCATCTAATTTTACATTAACTGGTTTTGTTTCTCCTGTTAAACTTGATGTATTAAGAGTTGCTTCACCTTCAATTACAATTCCGTCTAATGGAACTTTTTCACCTTGTTTAATTAAAATTATATCACCAATATTTACTTCTTCTGGATTAACTTTATGATCATGATTATCATGTACTAAATTTGCATATTCTGGTTTTATATCCATTAATGCAGCAATTGATTTTCTTGTATTATTTATAGCTTTTTCTTCTAATATT
Source organism: Candidatus Scatovivens sp. (assembly GCA_045613965.1). Lineage (GTDB taxonomy): Bacteria > Bacillota > Clostridia > TANB77 > CAG-508 > Scatovivens. The sequence continues at coordinate 17,218 of JAZLBY010000003.1, read as the reverse complement.
TTACCAATTTCATATAATGCTATAACCATTAAACCTTCTACAGTTTCACCAATTAAAAATGCACCTATACATGATATAGTAACTAAAAAATTCTCCTCTATTACTTTTGATTTTAATAATTTAATTGCATTTTTTGCAGGTCTAAATAACAATATTGCATATCCTAATATAGCTATTATTTTAGTATATAGTTCTGGTAAATCTATTATCATTATTGAAATCATTATAACTATTCCAATTATAATTCTTAATACATTTTTATTTAATTTATATTCTTTTTGTTCATGTTCATGCTCATGCTCATGTTCGTGATTATGTTCATGATTATGATCATGTCCACAATTACTTGTATGCTTTTTACTTTCTTCTATTGTTAATATTTCTACATCTGGTTCAATTAATTTTACTACATATGCAATATCTTCTTTATGTACTTCTAATTCTGACTCAAATGTTAATTTCAATGTATTAAAATTTACATTTACATTAATGTAATTCTCATTTTCAGCAAGTTTATCTTGTATTTTATTAGCACAATTAGCACAATCTAATCCTTCTAATATAAACTCATACTTCTTCAATGTGTTCACGACCTTTCTCAAAAATTTCTCTAACATGTTCATCATCTAATGAATATATAACTGATTTTCCATCTTTTCTATATTTTACAAGTTTTGCTTGTTTTAATACTCTTAACTGATGAGATATAGCTGATGGTGTTGAATTTGTAATTAACGCAATATCACATACACACATCTCTTGATGCATTAATGCGTTTAATATTTTCAATCTTGTTGAATCACCAAAGACTTTATATAATTCAGATAACTCAAAAATTTCATCGTCTTTAAGTAATCTTTCTTTGACTTTATTAACAAGTTCTAAATTTGAAATTTCTTCTTCACAATTAATAAATTCTTCCATACTTTCTCCTTATTTGAACATGTGAATAACCATTCATATGTTCATTGTGATTATATAACTCTTCTTATAGTACGTCAATAAATTATTATCTCTTTTTTTATTTTTCTTCATTATTAATTTATTTTATCTAAGCAAAAAAATAAAGGCCATATCGAAATATGACCTTTATAAATATTCAATTATTCTTCTTCCTCTTTTAATTCTTCAGGAATATCATATTCAGCTTCTTCAAAAACTTTTAATAGTTTTTTAGCCTTATCATAATCTTCTTCTGATACTAATATTTGTTTTGTAGTTAAGCTTTGACCAAAAAGAATTGTCATATAAGCTCCACTACCAACTTCCCTCCTTATATATGCAATATTATTATCTTCAAGTAGTCCAATAATTTGTCTTATTAATATTTCATCACTACTTTCAAAAACAACTTTTTCTTCCATACATATCACCTGATTTCTTTTGTTAATTTATTTAATACACTTATAATTATACCACATTTCTCATAAAAATTCAAATTTAGGGCTTTTTACGGTATCAATATAATAATTTAAATTAACTTACAAAACAAAAAAGCAAGAGCATTTTCGCTCTTGCCATTTATTTTATTCTTAAAATTCATCTCTTCCTTCTGGTAAAGCTGGATAATCAAGAACAACTCTAATTTGCATAACATATCTAATTGTTCTAACAAATTTGCTGTTTTTAATTCTTTGCCATAAAGATGGTTTTGTTTCAAATCTTGTTTCTTCAAAGTATGTTTCCATTTCAGTTTCACCTGTAGTTTCGGCAACTTCAGTTCCACCTGTAACTTCTTCAACTTCTCCACCAACAGTTTCTGTTGTTCCTGTTGTTTCTTCTGTTCCGCTTACTGCAGCTGCAACAGTTTCAACTTTTGTTTCAACAACTGGTGTTGGTTCAACTTTAGCTTCTTCAACAACTTCTCCACCAACTTCTGTATTTCCTCCAAGGATTTCATCAACTGGTGCTGGTATGTATTTTAATGCTTCAGCTATTTCAATTCCGATATAGCTTAATGCTTTTGATTTATCATCAATTCTTTCCATATCAATTTCAATATGTAAGTTTGATTCTAAGTTATTGATTTTAGCATCTATTAATTTAACTGCTCCATTGTATTCTTCAGATGTTTTATCTTTAGCTTTTCCAATTACTGTTAAAGCTTCTGCAACTTCAGCTGGATATTTAGATTCTAATTTTTTAACAATCTCTTTCCAATTTTTAGCTTTAGCTTTTACTGCTGTTGTAGCATCTCTTAATACTGTTGCAAGTTTAATATTTTTCTCTCTTTGTCTAATTAAATCTTCAACTTTTTTTGTATTCTCTTCAAATTGATTTGTAGCATACTCAACTAAATCATATGCAGCTTTATATACACTTGATGGGAAATTCTTTTTCTTTGGATATTCAATTAAATATGTTTTAATTGATTCTACTAAATCTTTAAAATAAGAATCATCCTCTAATTGCACAATTTGCTTTTTGCTATTAGGATTAATTAATTTTTGAACCTTATCTATATTTGATAAAATTTTTTCTTCCGTGATTACCATTTTCACGTTTACTATGCCTGATTTACCGAAAAATGACATTGTAAACTACCTCCTTCGTATCAATCTAATTAAATACTACTGATATTATATCTACTTTTATTTAAAAAAACAAGAGATTTTTGATTACATTTGTGTTACATTTTACTTATTTCCGTAACAGTTCCCAATTTTTACAAAATTTAAAATCATAAATTTTCTTATGTAAAATTACAAAAAAATTGAGGGTAATTTTTTACCCTCAATAAAATTTATTTCATTATTTTTTTCATTTCTTCATGTCTTTTTATTTTTAATGTTGTTGTTTTTATTAATTCTTCTTCTGTTATAATCATTTCTTTAACATATTTATATTTTGGCATTGTTTTATTTATTTCTTTAACTTTTTCCCATAATTTTGCTCTTATTTCTTCTTCTGTTTCAACGCCATATTCCGCTTTCATTGCATCTTTATCATATACAATTTTTGAGCACATTTTTAAATCATTTTCATCATTTTCATCTGGTTTTCCATATACAAATGATTCTTTAACACCAGGAATTTTATTTAATAATGTTTCTGTTTCTTCTGGGAATATATTTTTACCATTTTTTAATACGATAACGCTTTTCTTTCTTCCTGTTATAAATATAAATCCATCTCTATCAATATATGCTAAATCTCCTGTATGGAACCATCCATCTTTTATACATTCATTTGTTGCTTCTTCATTTCCATAATATCCAAGCATTACTGTTGGACCTTTAACAGCAAGTTCTCCAATTCCTAATTCATTTGGTTCAACTATTTTTGTTTCTAAACTTGGGAATGTTTTTCCTATTGATCCTAATCTATTATAAAATGGATTTTCTGCAGCAACAACTGGTGCTGTTTCACTTAATCCATATCCTTGGAATGTTCTAATTCCTAATGCATTAAATCCTTTTTCAACTTCTGGATCAAATGCAGCTCCACCAGCAACAAATAATCTTAATTTTCCACCAAAATTAGCATGGATATCTTTAAATAATTTTCTTCTACAATTTATTTTAAATATTTCTAATACATCACATAATTTTGAAGCAAATTTAACCGTTTTTGTTTTACCTTTTTTCTCAATTCCAGCCATTACTTTTTTATACATATTTTCAAATAATACTGGTACAGCAACCATTACAGATGCTTCAAATTCTTTTAAGTTATCTGCTATATGTCTAATTCCTTCGCAGAATGCTATTGTAGAACCAACACTCATAGCAAATAAGAATCCAACTGTACATTCAAATACATGATGAAGTGGTAAGAACGAAAGTAATGTATCATTATGATTTATATCAAATACAGATGATATATCATAAATGTTTGCACAAATATTTGTATTAGAAAGCATTACTGCTTTAGATTGTGATGTTGTACCTGAAGTAAATAACATTACTGCCATTGTATCATTATTAATTTCTGCATCTAAAAAGCTTCTAGCTCCGTTTTTAATTAAATCTTTTCCTACTTTAATTAATTCTTTTTGTGAATACACATCATCTGTTTTTTCTTCTAAATCCATTGATATGAAGAATTTAACATTTCCAACTTTATCTGCTCTAGCTTTATTCATCATTTCATCATATTTATTTGAATAGAATACAGCTTCTATTTCAGATCTTTCAATTAAACTTAAAAGTTCTGTTTCTGTTAAAGCTTTATCTAATGGAACAACTACACCTGTACCACCAATTATTGATAAATATGCTTCTTCCCATTCATATCTATTTTCACCAATAACACCAATTCTTTTATCTTTTAATCCTATACTAATTAATGCAGTTCCTAAAGCATTAACATCATCCATAATCTCAGTGTATGTTAATGTTTTAATTTCTTTTGTTGAAGCATCTTTATATTTAATTGCAATTTCATCTCCATAAGTTTCTTTACAATTATTAATAATTTCTTTGATATTATTAAATTTTTTTGCTTCAAGTTTTCTTTCACAACCTTTGTAAATTCTTTCTTTCATCTTTCTTCTCCTAATATTATTTTAAACAATTTTATTAAATAGAGTTTTTTCATACTCTTTATATAAATCTTGAACGCTAATTTCGCTTAATCCTGCTTTTCTTTTATAAATAAGTGTTGAACATGTTAATGAAAAAATTTCTGATGCTAATACTTCAGCGTTACAATTTACTATATCGCCTTTATCAACACCTTCTTGTACAATCTCTTGTACTTTAGAAATATATTCAATTACCTTTTCCTTGCAAAATACATTTCTTGTTTCATTTCCCCATGTTTGACTCAAAACAATAGTTAACAAATTTTCATATTTTGCTACAGCTTTTAATTGAATTAAAGAAACCGCTTTAATTTTATCTAATGTATTAGTACATTTAGCAATTTTAATATCTATACTATTTATTAAAAGTTTAATTCCCTCTTCAACTAAAAAATTAAAGATCTCCTCTTTACTACTAAAATGATAATATAGAGTTCCTTTTGCAACACCAACTGTTGCTGTTATCTCTTCTATACTTGTAGCATCATATCCTTTTTCTGAAAAAAGTTTTAATGATGTTTCAAATATCTTTCTCTTAGTTTTGTTCATAAGCATACCCTTACCTATTTATAATCTAAATACATTAAGTATTATATAGTTTTTATTTTAAATTTGCAACAATTTTTAATAAAGTGAATATCCGGTCAGTTTGTTGATACAAGTCGACTTGGTATCGAAAACTAGATGTGTTTTTTACCTTTATTTTCTAGCAATTTTGTCTACTAAACAAAAAACCATCTACAATGTAGATGGCTTTTTTACTATACTATATTTTCTATTTTCTTTCTCATTTCTTCAATCTTACGTTTTGTTTCTTCAATTTCTTTTTTATTCATTTCTATCTCATTTTTATAATATTCTGATAGTTTATTAATTTGTTCGTAAGATAATTCTTTAACTGCTATTTTACCTTTCTCATATTCTAATCTTAAATTTTCAAATTCTTCATTAATCATCATATGGATCTCTACCTTCTTCCTCTTCATTTTTTTCTTCATGTACAGGTTCTTCAGGTTTTGTCTTTCCTAGTTTTGAATAATACATTTTTTCAATTTCTTCATATTTTTTAATATAATCGTCTCTTTCATCTCTAGAAATCATAGCTTGTCTTTTTAAGAAATCTAATGCTGCTCCAACAGAAGAATTAATAACTCTATCTGAATCATCAATTAATCTATCTATTTCTGATGCTAATCTATCATTTTCAGCTTTTACATAATTATCTTCTATATTACATGCTTCTGAAAATTCTTTAGTATCAATTAATCTAGAAATTCTATCACCTAAATCTAAACCATCAAGTTGTGATTCATCTTTAAGTGTTATTTTATCCATATCTGGTACTATATCATAATTAAGTTCTAATAAAAGTTCTGCAGTTCTACTTACATTTGTAGAATATAAACTCCACTCTTCTTCTGAAAGATCTTCTCTCATTGTTAATCCAAATGTAGAAAGAACACCTCTTTTAGTTTGAGTTAAATCATCTTCCGCTACCATTCTTTCATTAACAGATTTTATATCTGCAGCAACAGCAAAAACAATATTTTTTAACTCTTCTTGTGACATTCCTTCTGGAACATTTACACTATATAATCCAGGTTTCATTTGAGAAAACATTGTTGCTAAATTTTTATATCTTTCAAGCATACTAGCAACTTTACCAAGAGCTAAATAACTTTTATTTGGATCTGGTTCTTTTTTTACCATATCTGTACTTGGATATCCAAGCATTTTAAGCATTGATGCTAGATATACTTTTCTTAAATTTACAACTTTTTCAGCTGATATTCCAAGCTTTTCATATTCTTCAAATTGTTTTGCTATATCATAAATCTCAGCACAAATAGACTCTACAGTATCATTTTTATCGTAGAATTTTGGATCGAATTTTTCACTAGTCTTTTTAGGACCACCTGACATATCATTTTGCCATTCCATTGTTCCATCATCATATAAACCAACAGTAAAGAAATAATCTGGATGTTCATCTTCTCTAGATGAAAATTCCCATTTATTATCTCTTCTTACAATTCTTTCTATATAAGTAGTACCGTGATCACCTTTTCTAGATGGTAATTGTACAGCATACATACCATTATCAGTTACTATAGCATCTGCTAATTGTCCTTTGTACTTAACTTTGAAAGTTTCCATATGTAACCTCCTAATTTTCTTTTGGAAAATTTTTTATCTCACTTATAATTATAACACATTTACATTTTTTGTGCAATTTTTATACTTTTTACCGAATTTCTTAATTAATTTTAAAAAGCTACGCAAAAATTGCGTAGCTTTAAATTAGTCTTTTAATCTATTCAAAATCTCTTTCTTATTTAAACCAAATTTTTCTAATTCTTTAATTTGCTTCTTTATATTTTCAATTTTTTCTTCTATAGACTTTTCAAGTACTTTTTCTGTTTTCAATGTTATATATGTCCCTTTAGTTGAAAGCGTGACTATAACGCCTCTTTGTTCTAAAACAGAATAAGCTTTTTTTACAGTATTAGGATTAACACCAAGTTCTAATGCCATATCTCTAATAGATGGAATTTGTTGTTCTGGTTTTAATAACTCCAAAGCAACATATCTTTCAATGCCATTAACGATTTGCATATAAATTGGTATTCTGCTTTGATAATCTAAATTAATCATACAATCAAACTCCTTTCACTTAAAAACTACTTGGTGCAACTATTACATCTGGTTCTATTCCCTTAGTGTAAACAACATCATCAATATAATTATAATTACTTTCTTCTCTAATTGAGAATGAAACTTTTGATTTTAAATCTTCTAAATCATTAATAAATATAGCTGTATTAATCTCATATAAAGTGATTTGTACAAAAGGTTTTGTCACATCAATTGAATTTGGATCAAATTCTTTTAAATATTTTTTCAACTCTTTTAAATTAAGCTTTTGTATCGATACTAAGTTTTGTTCATCATCAACATCACTGTAAATAATTCTTCCATTTGTAGTATAATAATCATAATTTTCTGTATATTCATTTTCATATTTTTCTATTTCTTTAATTCTTTCTTCAGTCAACTCTAAAGCTTTACTATTTATAACTTTATAAATATTCTCAGCAAACTCTGTTTCATGACCGAATGCTAATGAATATTCAGTTCTTTTAAAATTATCATACTTATAAAATCTTATATTTGTTAATCTATCATAAGTTTTGTTATAGTTATTATAATCAACATTTTTTAAATTATCTTTTATATTATTTAAAATAATAGATTTTAAATTACTATTAATATTTTCTATTAAATTATCATGTTTTTTACATATTAATGTTACATTAACACCAGAATCTAATACCCTAATCATACTATTTTCAGTAATTTCAAATTCTTCTAATAAATCATTTATATATGTTTCATCATTAACAACATAATCTAATACTCGTTTATATAAATCATTAGTAATATTTCCATATAACTCTATTTCTTTACCGCCATTAAACTTACATCTTATTTCTACACTTCTTGTTTTTCTAACACTGTCATATGAACTAGTATAGTATCTAGAATCATAATTATTATAATCTTTTGAATCTAAAACTTCTTCTATTATTGCTCTTTTTAACGATTCATCTTCTATCTTTCCAAACCAACTATCACCATAATATATTTCAGACAATCTTAGTTCTAATCCTACCATTTCATCCGCATAATAATAATCTCTATCATCTTTTAATTTATCTCCTAACGCTGTTAAACTTGTTGTAATTATCATTAAACAAACAACAGTTACACCGTAACTTAAAATTGTTTTTCTTAATTTAATTTTTTTACTTGTAATTAAATCATAAATAAAGTAATAAACAAACATTAAGAAAATTGTTAATAATAAATATGGTAATTCAATTTCATCAATTAATTCTTTTAATACAACTATTGCTGGATAAAGAGTAATTCCTTTTACAAACAAATGCATTTTTTCACTTTCAAATGAATTGCCTGTATTTTCCATTTTTCTTTTTTCAAATAAGCCTAAACCAAATACCATATATAAAGCTGTTAATCCAATTGTTAATATCGCAGATTTAGGTTCTAATACTCTTGATTCACTCACAAAATCTAAAAATGTTGTTAGTGGCATTGCAAATATTGGATTATTATCTATATTACAATCTACTGTTGAACCATTATAATTTACTATAAAAACTTGTTCTACACCATCAACAATTGATCCAAAATTTACCAATCTTACAAAAGGAAGAATAAATAATAGTAATAATGCTACAACTATTTGTGTAAATATATTACCTGATACTGAAATTGCTAAATTTGATACCGAGAATAAAAAGATGTATATTATACTCATTACCAATCCTATATCAAACATTAATTTTACACTTATTAATGAATTTCCTACTATTAATATGTATGCACTAGTTACTAAGAAATTTAATACTTGTAAAACCAATATATACCCTAGTCCAACTAAAGTATTTGTAATAAAAATATTCTTTCTACTTATTGGCATTGAATGTATAAAATCAATATTATTTTTCTTAAATATATAACCAAACAATACATTAGATAATAGAAACGGAATTATTATCATTCCAAAAAAGTTTGCACCAGCTGCAACAAATACATTATATGGATCAGCATATCTTGATTGATCTTGCACATATACGCTAAATAATGTAACAATTGGAAGAACCAATAATAAAATTGCTAAAATTCCTTTTGATTTCTTCATATTTTGTATTGCATATCTTTTCTTAAAGCACTTGATTAAATTCATATCCAATTACCTCCATTTCATAAATAAATATTTCTTCTAGAGTTAATGATAAGAAATCAAGTATTACAGGATTCATATCTCTTAAAGCTTGTTCAACTTTTTCTCTTTCATCTTTAAAGATTACAGTTGCTACACTACCAACTTTCTTATATGAAATTGGATTTAAGCTTTTAAATTTTTCTTCATCATAATCTTCTTTAAATGATATTTGTACTTTAAACATATTTGTTTTTAATGTATCAATATCACTTTCAAATAATACTCCACCTTTATAAAGAACTCCTAAGTTATCACATATATCTTCAAGTTCTCTTAAATTGTGGCTTGTCATTATAATTGTTGTATTTTGATTAGCCATATGTTTTGCTAGAATCTTTTTCATAAGATTTCTAACAACTGGATCTAATCCATCAAATGTCTCATCAAAAAACATATAATCAGCATTTGTTGCTAAAATACAAATTAACGCACATTGTCTTTTCATACCTTTTGAAAAACTATCAAGTTTTGTATTTAAATCAAGTTTTAAAAGTGCTGCTAATTCTTCAACATATTTCATATCAAACTTATCATACATTGCTTCATAAAATTTAGCCATATCTTTTAAAGTATACCCTTGTATTAAATACAAATCATCAGGTAAAAATGCTAATCTTTGTTTTAATTTTTCGTTATCTTCAACTTCCTCACCATCAATCAAAACGCTTCCAGAATCTTTTCTAAAAACATCATTCATAATTCTTAAAAGTGTTGATTTACCAGCTCCATTAGCTCCTATCAAGCCATAAATTGAACCAGTTTGGATATTACAATTAAGATTTTCTAAAACCTTTTTATTACCGAAGGTTTTATTTAAGTTGGTAATTTTAATCATAATAAACCTCCTATTTTTTCATTGTACTATCTGTACTAGCACAATTATATTTTTTATATTTTAAAAAGTCAATTATATAGTTCTCATTTTCAAAAAAACAAACGCCACAGCATTTCTGCTGTAGCGCTTTTATTAGTTTTGTGAAATTTATATTTTTGTTATATCAACAGGTTTTAAGTTCTTCTCCTCTGTTCCATTTTCTATCGCTTTATATAAAGCCCAAGCTGTATCTAATGATGTGAAACAAGGAATTTTACACTCAACTGCCATTCTTCTAATTTTAAATCCATCTCTATTAGATTGTTTTCCTTTTGTTGGTGTATTAATAACAAAGTTAATTTTTCCAAGTTCAATTAAATCAATAATACTATTTCTGCCTTCCCATAATTTTTCAATTATGATTGATTCTACACCATTTTCTTTTAAGTATTTAGCAGTTCCTGAAGTTGCATATATATCAAATCCTTTTGCTTTAAATCTTTCTGCTATTGGAACTACTTCAGCTTTATCTTTATCTCTTACAGTAATTAATATTGCACCTTTTTTAGATACATTAGCTCCACTTCCAATAAATGCTTTTAATACTGCATTTTCAAACTTTTTAGATACTCCTAATACTTCTCCAGTAGATTTCATTTCTGGACCTAAAGATGTATCCGCATTTTTTATTTTTTCAAATGAGAACACAGGCATTTTTACACATATATAATCACTCTTCTTATAAAGTCCTGTTCCATATCCTAAATCTTTTAGTTTTTTACCTAAGATTACGTTTGTCGCTACATCAATCATTGGTAAGTTTGTAACTTTACTAATATATGGTACTGTTCTACTTGAACGAGGGTTAACTTCTATAATGTAAACTTCTCCCTCACTTATTATAAATTGAATATTTAAAATTCCTATTATATTTAATTCTTTAGCAATTTTTTCTGTATATTCAATAATTTTTTCTTCTTGTGCTTTAGTTACATTTTGTGTTGGATACACTGAAATACTATCACCAGAATGAACTCCTGCTCTTTCTAAATGTTCCATTATTCCAGGAATTAATATATCTTCTCCATCACATATAGCATCAACTTCTACTTCTCTACCTAAAATATATTTATCAACTAATATTGGATGTTCTTGTTCTATTGTATTTATTTCATTTACATAATTTTCAATTTCTTTATCATCGTAAGCTATAGCCATTCCTTGTCCACCAAGAACATATGAAGGTCTAACTAAAACTGGATATCCTAAGCTATTTGCTACTCTTTTTGCTTCTTCTACAGTAAAGATTGTGCTTCCTTTTGGTCTTAAAATTCCGCAATTACTTAATGCTTCATCAAACTCTTTTCTATCTTCTGCTCTATCCATATCAACTTCTTGAGTTCCTAAAATTTCAACACCCATTTCTGTTAATGCTTTTGTTAATTTAATTGCTGTTTGTCCACCAAATTGAACTATTGCTCCATCTGGTTTTTCTGTATTTACTATATTTTCAACATCTTCACGAGTTAATGGTTCAAAATATAATTTATCAGCTATATCAAAGTCTGTACTTACTGTTTCTGGGTTATTATTTACTATAATTGTTTCATAACCTTGTTTCTTTAATGCCCAAACTCCATGAACACTACAATAATCAAATTCTATACCTTGACCTATTCTAATTGGTCCTGATCCTAAAACCATAACTTTCTTTTTATTTGATGCTTTAGCTTCACATTCATCATCATAACTTGAATAATAGTATGGTGTTTTTGCTTCAAACTCAGCTGCACATGTATCAACTAATTTAAAGTTTGCTTTTATTCCATATTTTTCACGTAATTTCTTGATTTCATCTTCTGTTTTTCCTGAAATTTTAGCTATTATTTTGTCTGTAAATCCTAATTTTTTAGCTTTTTCTAAAAGTTTAGAATTCATTTGATTATATTCAAGTTCTTTTTCCATTTTGATCAATTTATAAATTGCACCTATAAAGAATCTATCTATTGTTGTAAGCTCTGATATTCTTTCTACTGAAATTTCTTTTCTTATAGCTTCTGCAATAACAAATAATCTTTCATTATCTACTAATCTTAGTTTTTCTTCTATATCATTTTTTTCTAAATTGGCAAGTTTATCTAATCTTAAATATTCAACATTTTCTTCTAATGATCTTATAGCTTTCATAAGTCCAGCTTCTAATGTAGGAGCTATAGCCATAACCTCACCAGTTGCTTTCATTTGAGTTCCAAGTGTTCTATTTGCTGTTAAGAATTTTTTAAATGGCCACTTTGGAACTTTAACAACTACATAATCTATTGTAGGTTCAAAACATGCATATGTTTTTCCTGTTACTTCATTTTTTATTTCATCTAATGTATAACCAAGAGCAATTTTACTTGATACTTTTGCAATTGGATATCCTGTTGCTTTAGATGCTAGAGCTGAAGAACGACTAACTCTTGGATTAACTTCAATTACAGCATATTCAAAACTTGTTGGATGAAGTGCAAATTGAACATTACATCCACCTTCAATTTTTAATGCTTCTATAATTTTCATTGCTGAATTTTTAAGCATTGTAAACTCAACATTTGAAAGAGTTTGTGCTGGGGCAACTACTATACTATCACCTGTATGAACACCAACAGGATCTATATTTTCCATACTACAAATTGCAATTGCATTTCCTTTTCTGTCTCTCATTACTTCAAATTCTATTTCTTTCCAACCTGTAATACATTTTTCAACTAATATTTCATTTACTCTAGACATTCTTATACCAGAACCTGCAATTTCTTCAAGTTCTTCCATTGTATAAGCAATACCTCCTCCAGTACCACCTAAAGTGTATGCTGGTCTAATTATTACTGGAAGTCCAATTTCTTTTGTAAATTCTACAGCATCTTCTACTGTATGAACAACTTTACTTGCTATACATGGTTCATTAATTGCTTCCATCATGTCTTTAAAGCATTGTCTATCTTCAGCATTTCTAATACCATCTACACCTGTACCTAAAAGTTTAACATTCATTTCCTTTAAGAAACCTGCTTCTTCTAGCTCCATTGCAAGATTTAGTCCTGTTTGACCTCCTAAGTTTGGAAGTATACTATCTGGTTTTTCTATTTCAATTATTTTCTTTACTGTTTCTACTGTTAATGGTTCTATATATATTTTATCAGCCATATTTTTATCAGTCATTATTGTTGCAGGATTTGAATTTATTAAAACAACTTCTAATCCTTCTTTTTTTAATTCTCTACAAGCTTGTGTTCCAGCATAATCAAACTCTGCAGCTTGTCCTATAATAATTGGTCCTGATCCTATAACTAATACTTTTTTAATACTTTTATATCTTGGCATTTTTTTCTCCTTACATCATTTTAATAAATTCATCATATATATATTCTGCATCTTCTGGATAAAATTGAATTGTTAATATATTTTTTCCTATATATCTTAATCCTTCTATTGTTCCATCATTTAAACTTACATGTGAAACTTCAACTTTTTTCTTATCTATACTGTCTTCTGATACATGATAACCATGATTTTGAGAAGTAATATGTACTTTATCTAAACTTAAATCTTTTACTGGATGATTTGGTCCTCTATGTCCATATTTTAATTTTTCTGTTTTTGCGCCATTTGCAATTGCCATTAATTGATGACCTAATGCAATACCTAAAATTGGAACATTAGATTCGTATAGTTTTTGTACAGTCTTTATTTGTTTTTTATAATCCATTGGATTTCCTGGTCCATTTGAAAGTAATATTCCATCTGGTTTTAATCCTAATATTTGTTCTGGTTCTGCTGTTGCAGGAAATACTGTTACTTCAACATCTCTTTTTAAAAGTGAATTTATTAAATTATGTTTTACACCACAATCTAAAACTGCAACTTTCTTTGACTTTCCTCTACCATATGTTTTGGCTTGTTTACATGTTACTTTTTCAAGAGCATTTTCAATTCTATATGCTTTAATTTTTTCCATAATACTGTCTATATTATCAATATTTGATGTTAAATAAGCATTCATTGTTCCAGCATCTCTTAACATACGAGTTAATTTTCTTGTATTAACTCCTGAAAGACCTGGTATTTTGTTATCTCTTAAAAATTTTTCTACACTAAATTTAGATCTGAAATTTGATTCAAAATCAGCAAGTTCATGAACAAATACTGCACTTGCATATATCCTATCTGATTCATAATCTTCTGGCATAACTCCATAATTACCTATTAACGGATATGTCATTACGATTCCTTGTCCTAAGTATGAAGGATCTGTAAATGCTTCTATGTAACCAACCATTGAAGTGTTAAATACAACTTCACAAGCAACATCTTTAGTATAACCAATTCTTTCTCCTTCAAAAATTTCACCATTTTCTAGTACTAAATAGCCTACCATTTTTTCATCCTTTCTTTATTAACGTGTTATGTTTAGTTCAAAAAAAAACACTAATTAGAAATTAGTGTTTTATAAAAAATAATATTAAATTTAAAATTGAGAATATAAATAAAACTACTGAATCAATAGCTTTGAATGTTGCGTTTGTTCTTATTCTGTTAGCATTCATCATTTTTGCCATTTCATTTTTCCTTTCAGTAATACTTACATTCTTAAAAATTTTACTACATTATTTTTAAAAAATCAAGGAAAAATAATTAAAGTTACAAAAAAGACACATTACAAATTAAACTCTCTAACTTCACAATTTTTTAATGAACCATATGTTGGATTATCATTAGAAGGAATTCCAAAAAAATATGCATTTATAGCTACGCTTATTCCACCATGTATAACTAATAATACTGTTTTATCATTATACCTTTGTTTAGCGTCTTCTATAAATGCATAAATTCTTTTATAAAAATCCTGTACGTTTTCTGCTTTTTTATATTTTACATTTTTTTCATATCTCCAATAATCTAGATATTCAAATTCATGTTTTTGATATCCTTCATATTCTCCGTAATCTCTTTCTATTACTCTTTCATCATATATTGTTTTTATATTTCTCCCTTCATTTATTATTTCTGCGGTTTGCCTTGTTCTTGTAAGTGGTGATGATATTATAATGTCTATATCATAATCTTTTAAAAGTTCCTTCGTTTTATGTGCCTGTCCTATTCCCTCCTTATTCAGTTTAATGTCTGCCAATCCTTGTACCTTTCCTAAATCATTCCAGTCTGTCCTTCCATGTCTTACAACTAATAGTTTCATAAACTACCTCCAAAAAAATTTTTATTTATATAAATTTTATATAAACCACATTTAAAGACGAAAAAAAGAAAGATGCTTAAAAATAAACATCTTTCTATCTTTTATTATTGTAATTGTTTCATTACTTCTTCAGCGAAGTTTTCTTCTTTTTTCTCGATTCCTTCACCTTTTTCGAATCTTGCGAATCTGATCATTTCAGCACCTTTGTTTTTGATTAATTCTCCAACTTTAACGCTTGAATCTTTAACGAATTCTTGATCTAATAAGCAGATTTCTGAATAGAATTTTCCAATTCTTCCTTGAACCATTTTTTCAGCTATTTCAGCTGGTTTTCCTTCATTCATAGCTTGAGCTTTTAAAATTTCCATTTCTTTAGCTACTCTATCTTGTGGAACTGATTCTCTATTGAAATATTCTGGTTTAGCTGCAGCAATTTGCATACATACGTCTTTAGCTAATTCTGTTTCACCTTTAGCAAAATCAACTAATACAGCGATTTTTCCTGCTCCGTGAATATAGCTTTCGATTAATCCTTCTGATTCAAATCTATCGAATCTTCTGATTGACATATTTTCTCCGATTGTTGCGATTTTTTCTGTTAAAACTTCTTGAACTGTTTTACCAGCATCTTTATATGTTGTAGCAAGTAAAGCTTCTACATCAGCTGGAGCTGCTGTAGCTACGATTTCAGCTACGTCATTTACAAATGTAACAAATTCTTCGTTTTTAGCAACGAAATCTGTTTCTGCGTTAACTTCTACTACTGATCCAACTTTTTTATCAGCTGATACGAATGTAGCAACAAGTCCTTCAGCTGCTATTCTTCCAGATTTTTTAGCTGCTTTAGCTATTCCTCTTTCTCTTAATAATTCAGCTGCTTTTTCCATATCTCCGTCTGTTTCTGTTAAAACTTTTTTGCAGTCCATCATTCCTGCACCTGTTTTTTCTCTTAGTTCTTTAACTAATTCAGCAGTTATCATTTTGTTACCTCCCAATATTTAAAATTAGGGCGATTATACTTTCTCTAGTAATGCGCCCTTTTATAATTAACTATTTATTATTCTTCGTCTTGAGCAACTGTTTCCATATCTGTTGCTTCTTCAGCGTTAGCGATTTCTTCCATTTCTGAAGATACTTCAGCATCTTCTCCTTGTCTTCCTTCGATAACAGCATTAGCCATAACGTCAGCTATTAATTTAACAGCTCTTATAGCATCATCATTTCCTGGAATAGCATAGTCAACATCTTCTGGGTTACAGTTTGTATCAACTAATCCTACAACTGGAATACCTAATTTTCTTGCTTCTAATATAGCAATTCTTTCTTTTTTAGGATCAACTACGAACATAACTCCTGGCATTTCTTTCATATCTTTGATTCCACCAAGATTTTTTTCTAATTTTTCCATTTCATTTTTTAATCCAGCAACTTCTTTTTTAGGTAAAACTTCGAAAGTTCCGTCTGTTGACATTGTTTCTAAGTCTTTTAATCTTTGGATTCTTCCTTCGATTGTTTTGAAGTTTGTTAACATACCACCTAACCATCTTTGGTCAACATAGTACATGTTACATTTTTGAGCTGCTTCTTTTACGCACTCTTGTGCTTGTTTTTTAGTTCCTACGAAAAGAACTGTTTTTCCTTCTTCAGCTTGTTCTTTGATGAATTTGTAAGCTTCATCTAATTTTTTTGATGTTTTTTGTAAATCGATAATGTGGATACCATTTCTAGCTTGGAAAATATATTCAGCCATTTTAGGATCCCATCTTCTTGTTTGATGTCCGAAATGAACACCTGCTTCAAGTAATTGTTTCATTGCAACTACTGCCATTTTAA
>JAZLBY010000002.1:0-6984 GCA_045613965.1 Candidatus Scatovivens sp. | reverse complement strand
CATGGGTGTATTGTATATAGCCAATATTGCATCCAAAATTGGAAAAATTTGAATTTTTGGTTCTGTTTTTATTATTTTGATACGATTCAGAATAAGGAAATAGTTCAAAAATAAGGATTATCTATATAGGATTTGCAATTGAAACAATATATCGGCGTGGACTTCTGCATTGCTCGTTTGGTTTGCTGGCAATGCGAAGGCCCTAAGACGTGAAACGAGTAATAGACGAAGTTTCACGCTTTTTTTATGTCTATTTGTGAACTATTTTTTTGATTGTATGGAATTATCTTTATTATGGAATGGCTTTAAAGAATTTACTCAGCGAGTTGGTCGTCGTACAGCTCGAACCCCGTTATTGTTGTATTATGTACTAAAAAGTGATAAGACTACAACTCGTGATAAAGCAATCATTTATGTAGCATTAGGTTATCTATTATTGCCTTTTGATATTATGCCTGTTCGCAAATTTGGTATATTGGGTTGGACTGATGAATTTCTATCAATAAATGTTGTTTTTGATAGAATGCAAAAATATATTACTCCAGCAATGTATGCTGATGCAGAAAGACAATTAGATGAGTGGCTCAAATAAATTTTGATTAAATATATTATGAAAGTATCGGATTTAATGATTCAGAAAATAGTCCCTATTATATTAGGAGGAACTACTAATATGCCAACATATCGGAAATTAAAAGATTTAGTAGTTTTATTTCAGCAATATGGGAGACAAGAAATTTATGATTATAACACGAAAGAGCCTATAAATCCACGAACGGGTCAAACATATTCTCGGATAGATTATACCACAATGGCGTTAAGAGAGTTAAATAATACACTACAACTCTATGATTTTTTAATAGAACAATTAAACATTACTGTTTATCATGATGATTTGAAATCTCTTCTTGAGGCGAATAGATACCAAATAGAATATGTGGCAGATCAATGGATAATTTCAAATGTTGATTATACTAATACAAAAACTGCAGTTGCTATTTCATTTCGTGAAAATCTAGATAAAATTCTCTCAGTTCTTAATGTTGCACGAGTTTCTATAGATATAGCAATGGCATGGTTTACTAATGATGCGTTTTTGCCGATATTAAAAGAGAAACAAGAAAATGGAGTAAGAATAAGAATAATTCTTAATCATGATGGTGTTAATCAATTACATGGATGTGATTTAAGTTCATTTTGTGTAAAAAAGAGACGAGGTAATAGTAAAAGTGGATTTATGCACGATAAATTATGTGTTATAGATAATCAAATAGTTATTACTGGTTCTTATAATTGGAGTGAAAATGCAGAATACAGAAATATAGAGAATATTGCGATTATTGAAGATAACAATATTGCCTCGACTACTTCTGTTGAATTTCAACGATTATGGGATGAAGTTGCAGAAAATAATAACCCTAATACTAATAATTAAATTGTAATTATCATGGCAAAAAATGAAAAACAATGGAGTTCAGCCACTCCTGGTCTATTAATTATTTTATTAGATCAATCTGGTTCAATGTTGAGTGACTATGAGGGTACAACTCGTACTTCTTTTGCTTCGCTTGCGGTAAATAAAGTTATTGACAATATTATTCAAAAGAATTTTGATGGTGATGCACCTAAAAATCGCTGTTTTCTTTCTGTGATTGGCTATAATCATAATGTGAAAGAACTTTGTTCTGGTTGGTTAACAGATTTGGATGCAACTCCTTTACGTTATGAAACATTGAAAAAGAAAACTTTTGATGGAACAGGTGGAATTATTGAAGTTGAAGTGAAACAACCAGTATGGGTTGAACCTATCACAAATGATGGTGCAACAAATATGTTAGGAGCATTTCAATTAGCAAAAGATTTAGCAAAAAAATGGATTGAAGATCGTCCTGATGCTCCTGCTCCAGTTATCATTAATATTTCAGATGGAGTTCCTTTTTATGATGGAAAAGATCCTCGTATATGTATGCAAGAAACAGTTTCTTTGGCTAAAGAAATTATGAATCTTTCTAATGAGGATGGAAATGTGTTAATTTTTAATGCCCAGATAGATAAATCAAATGGAACTGTAGTATGTCCATCTAATAGAGATAAAGTTACTCAAGAAGAAGCAAAATTCTTATTTGATATAACAAGTGAAATTCCTGCATCATATAAAGCTGCTGCAGCTAAAAATGAACTTTCAACAGAAGATGGCTCTCGTGGTTGTATTTTTGGTGCAGATGGTGTTCAGTTAATTCAATTAATAGACTTTGGTTCTTCTAAAGGACAAGGAGATAAAGTTTTAGGATAAATATGAAAATACGTGCTTTTATTACTCATAAAAAAGCAGAACATTTTCAAGACTGTCAGGATAGATTTAGTATCAATCGTGATACTAAATCTTTGGCAGTTTCGGATGGTATGAGTTCTGCATGGCAACAAAAAATTTGGGCAGAAATATTAACTGAAGAATTTGTCAATAATAGGGAATGGGTTCCGACTTTGGAATCTGTTAAAGATTTGTCTTCTACATGGATTTCTCGTGTCAAAAATTTTATTGATGAATTATCAAAAAAAGAAATATCTCCAAATATTATATACAGAAATGAGCGAAATTTGGTAGAGGGAAAATCTGCTGGAGCTACCCTTTTAGGAGTTCGTTTTGAAAAACAAAGATGGGTATGTGATGTATTAGGTGATTCATGTCTAATTTTTAAGAAAGGCGGTAAATATGAGTTTGCAACATCTCAAGATGTAGAGAAGTTTGACAATTATCCTGATTATTTCGATAGTCGGGGAGATGGGAAAGGAATATATAAATCTTTTAATGGTGAAATTTCAGCAGATAATCCTTGTATATTTTTAGTGTCAGATCCTTTTTCGGATTTTCTTTTAGAGAGTAAAAAGAGTGATTCAATAGATGAATACATAAAAGAATTATTAACAATTGATTCTCATGGTAAATTTGAAAATGTAGTTGCAGAATGGAGAGAAAAAGGAATGCATAATGATGATTCTACTTTAATTATTGTTGAGTATGATGCTAAAGATGAATTTAATATTTTAGTAGAGGATAATTTGCAAGAATTAATTGAAGGAAAAAAAGAGGTAAAAGAAGAAGTTTTTCCTTGTAATGAAAATTTATTACAGGAAAAAGTTACCATCGCAGAAGAAGATAACCATATTGGTGAAGATGTATCAATAAAGGAAGATGTTTTTATTGAATATTGTAATCAAAAAGTAGAAAATGAAGTAAAAAGTCAGAAAAGAATTAAATGTAGTAAATTTAAAGATTTTTTTAAAACTAGATTGTTAAAATGTTTTTTAGAACCTATTTTTAAACAAATTTATTCTAATTTTAATATTACAAAAAAATAGTTACTTATGCCACTACCAACTATTCCTGAATATACATCAGCCATTTGTAATCCTCAATTATTAAAACCAGCTATATTAAAAGATGGTCATCCTATTGAAAAAGGGCCAAGAATTATTAAATATTCTGGAGGTTTTTGTGCTGTTTTTCCATATCAAACAACTAATAAAAAATATGCTGTTAGATGTTGGCATGCAGAGGTTGCAAATGCTAAAAAACGTACTCAAATTATTGCAAATGCTATAAAAAATAGCAATTTGCCATATTTTGTTGGATTTGACTATTATGAAGATGGTATTATAACCAGCCAAGGAGTGCAACCAATTGTCGTTATGGATTGGGTGGAAGCTAAGTCATTGAAAAAATATATAGCAGAGCATATAAGGGAATCTGAAACTTTAAATATTCTGGCTGATAATTTTAAGGCTATGGTTTCAGATTTACACAATCATCATTTTTCTCATGGGGATTTGCAGCATGGTAATATAATGGTACGACAAGATAAATCATTGGTTTTAGTTGATTATGATTCTATGTATGTGCCAGAATTACAAGGTTATGAAGATGAAATTAAAGGTTTAGTTGGTTATCAACATGAAGGCAGATGGAAGAATAAATATAGTACAGAGAAAGCTGATTATTTTTCGGAATTGGTTATATATCTTAGTCTTAAAGCATTAGCGAGATATCCTGCGTTATGGGAAGAACTTAATATGGAGGATACTGAAACAATGCTATTTGATGCTACAGATATAAAATCTAAAGGTAGTTCTGATATTTTCTCTTTTTTAAAGCAAGATGGAGAATTATCTCCTCTAGTAGATAAATTATGTGAATTTTTATTGAAATCATCAATTGATGAGTTGGAGCCCCTTGAAGCTTCTGTAATGTCAAAAATAGATTCTATTTCTGAAAAATGGAAAATTAGGAGTTCTATACCATCGAAACCGAAAGTAGAAATAACTAATGCAGAAGATATTTTTAGTAAGTGGAAAACTGGAAATGGACACACTCCTGTATCTGCTTCTCAAAGTAATGAAAAAGAATTAAATAAAATATCTGCAAAATTTAAAAGAATAGAATAATGCCAACAATACCTGATATTAGGACATCAATAGAAAATAAAAATTCTTTAGTTTTGGATAGCCATGCACAGCAAGGGGTGTTTTTGAAGGACGACAAAGGACGTTTGAATGCTTATACTGGAGGTTTTACTGTTGTTTTTCCTTATGAATTAAATAAGGAAAAATGGGCTCTTCGTTGTTGGCACGCAAGTATGGGGAATGTTCGTACCAGATTTGAGATAATTTCAAAAGTAATGCAATCCTCAACGGCGAGTTATCTATCTGAATTTATGTATATAAATGAGGGTATAGTAGTTGACGGACATGTATATCCTATCACCCGTATGAAATGGGTTGATGGTGTAACTCTCAAAAATTATATTTGTACTAACAGAGAGTCAAAAACAAAATTAATTCGTTTGGCTGAAAATTTTTTGAAAATAGTGCAAGATATGCATCGTCAAAAGTTTGCTCATGGAGATTTGCAACATGGTAATATTATTGTCAATGATAAATGTAACTTGTTTTTAATAGATTATGATTCTTTCTATTGTCCTGAATTAAAAGGTGCTGCAGATATTATTCATGGTTTACTTGATTATCAACATCCATCACGCAGATTGAATAAATTATCAACCGAAAAACTTGATTATTTCTCTGAATTAATTATTTATCTTAGCATTTTAGGTATAGCGGAAAAACCAAGTTTAGTTGATAAATATAAAGTTGCCGATTCTGAACATTTACTTTTTACTGTCGAAGATTTTAAGAATTTGAAGCAAAGTGCTATTTATAAAGATTTATTTAATTTGTCTGGCACAATAGATAAACTATTATCTATACTTGTTGATTATTTGAACGAAATCAATCTTAATAATTTAAAACCATTTTATGAGTATTTAAATAAAAATACTGTAACAAAAAAAAATAACAAAACAAATATGCCTATTAAGTCTGTTAAAGAGCAATTAGATGTTTCAGAATCTACAAGTAAACTCTTACAAAACTTGGAGAGTACTCATTTTTGCTACAAAGATATTCCTATTAAAGGTACTATTAACCAAATGATAAAAGCTTTTCAAAAATTAGGAAATTTTACCTCCTATGCTGATAGTAAAGCTCATTTATCTGGTGAATTATTTGGATTGTCAAAGGTGTTCATACAATTTGAATATTCTGTAAAATACAAGAATGTTATTGCGATACACTTTTATATATATAAATCAGTATGCGATATAGAAACTTGTTTTGTGGATTTTAAAAATGCATTAGAATCTAAATATGGCACGCCACAAACACTGACAGAATCAAAAACCAAAGATGCTATGCCATCTTACTTGTATTCATTAAAAAATGGAGCTATTACACTGAAAAAATTTGTAAATAATGTAGAATTAATTTATTCGGACGATGTGACTATTTATGATAAAATTTTAGAAGCAAAAGCAAAGTTGGCAAGGAGTAAATACTTAGAAGGTCTTAATAGAGATATATAATTTAGTGTAAAATGCTTACAATACCTAATATACGTACATCTGTAGAAAACAAGGAAAAACTTGTTTTAGATACGCATGCTCGGCAAGGATTATTTAAAAAAGATCAACGTGGTAGATTGGTCGCTTATTCGGGAGGATTTACTGTTGTATTTCCTTACGAATTAAATAATGAAACTTGGGCTTTCCGTTGTTGGCATTCTGAACTTGGAAATACTCGTCAAAGATTTGATGTTATATCAAAAGTCATACAACAAGCAAAAACTGATTATTTGTGTGATTTTATTTATGTAGATGTAGGTATAAATGTAGATGGGAAAAATTATCCAACGACAAGAATGCGCTGGATAAAAGGCTGCAATATAAAAGATTATATTTGTAAGAATCGAAATTCAAAAGAGAAATTATTAAAATTAGCTGATAATTTTTTGCATGTCATTCAAGATATGCATAAACGAGGATTTGCGCATGGCGATTTACAGCATGGTAATATTATCGTGAATGAATTAGGAGATATATTTTTAATTGATTATGATTCATTTTATTGCGCAGAATTGCAAGGAGCAAAAGATATTATTACAGGTTTAGTTGATTATCAGCATCCTTTACGTAAAACGAATAATATTATCCATGAAAAGATAGATTATTTTTCTGAATTAATAATTTATTTGAGTATTTTAGCTATCGCAGAAAGTCCCTCATTAGTAGATAAATATAAAGTTAAAGACTCAGATAGATTACTTTTTGAGGCTAAAGACTTTTTAAATATAAAGGCTTCAAGTATATATAAAGACTTAAGTTTACTAAATGGTGATTGTTCGCTATTATTGAATATTTTAGAAAAATATTTAACGGAAAAATCATTAAATGCTCTTGTGCCTTTTTATGAAAAAAAGAAAGAGATATCTTCTTTTAGTCATAAACCGGTTGTATTAAATAAGAAAACAGAAGAAACATTACAAGTTATAGAAGAACATAAAAAAGAGATATTATTGTTAAAAAAAGTTCAAAAAAAATACAAATTAGTTATTGTATTTTTTGTTCTTATATGCATTTTTTTTCTTATTAT
>JAZLBY010000001.1:0-8455 GCA_045613965.1 Candidatus Scatovivens sp. | reverse complement strand
GAAAAGTATAATGTTAAATTACCTGAAGAAGTAAAGAATACAGTATCTTCAAAAGAAGGAAAACTTAAAATATTATCAATGGAATTGCTAGATAAATTAATTGAAGAAATTTCAAATTATGATTTAGATGAACTATCAATTGATATAAAAAAAGAACCTTTAAAATGGACGAGGATGCGCAAATTAAAAAGATTATAATAAAAGAAAGGAAATTATATAGCATATGGAAAAAAATATCGTATTGCCTAATTATGATCATTGTATATTAAATACAATTAATTCAATTTTAAAATATTATAATGTTGATACAGGTCATAAATCATTAGAAAGTTTAGACAATTTACTTAATAAAAGATATAAAAATGTTGTATTTTTAGTGTTAGATGGAATGGGGGAACATATTTTAAACAATATCTCTCCAAATGGATTTTTTACAGAAAACAGAATTGATTGTTTAACTTCTGTATACCCATCAACAACAACTGCAGCTCTTACAACATATTATGCTGGTAGACCACCATATGAAACAGGTTGGATTGCTTGGTCTCAATACTTTAAAGAGTATGGAAGAACAGTAGATATGTTTTCAAGAAAAGAATCATATTTAAAAGAAGATATTGATAAAGCTAGAATGAATGTATTTAAAGGAGTTATGGCTTATAAATCAGTATTTAAAATGATAGAAGAAGCAAATCCTGGAATTAGAGCATTTGAAATTACACCATGCTATTCTGATCCAAGAGCTAGAAGAAGTATGAGAGCTGATGATATTGATCAAGTAGTAGATTGTATTGAAATATTATGTGAAAATCCAGGTGAAAAATTCATCATGGCTTATTGTGATAAACCAGATGGAACATTACATAAATTTGGTACAGATTCAGAAGAAGCAAAAGATTTTCTTTTAGATGCAGAAGCAAAAGTTAAAGCTTTATGTGAAAAATTACCAGAAGACACAATAGTTATTATATCTGCAGATCATGGACATATGAATATTGAAAAAGCATATTCTCTTCAAGATTATCCAGAAATTGAAGAATGTTTATATATGCCAGTATCTTTAGAATCAAGAACAGTAAACTTTTATGTTAAAGAAAACATGAAAAAAGAGTTTGAAGAGAGATTTAATGCTGTATTTAAAGATGAATTCTGGCTTATGACAGTAGAAGAATTTTTAGATAGAAATTTCCTAGGATTTGGTAAAAAACATCCTAAAGTTGATGAATGTTTAGGAAATTATATAGCTCTTTCAACATCATCAAGTATAATTATAATTGAAGCTTATTTAGCTGAAGGAAAACCAGTAAAAAAATCAACACATTGTGGATTGACAAAAGAAGAAATGGAAGTACCAGTTATAGTTATTAAAAAATAGATAATATAAAGTGCCGTAAGGATTACGGCATTTTTGTTTTTTCTATTGATAAAAATAGAAGAATAGAATATAATTAAAAAAGTTTAAAAATTAAATATTAAATACTGAGGAGATATAAAGATGAGTGAAAAGAAATTATTAGTATTCTCTATTGTTCTATTTATAGTTGTTGCAATAATTGCGCTTGCAATTGTACTTAGTAAAGGGACAATATTTGGAATGAGACTTGTATCTTTAGAAACATCTGCAGATAGTGTTGAAACATTTAATGCTGATGTAAAATTAAATATAGGAAAAGAATTTATATCAGCTAAAGGTGAAGAAATAACACCTGAGTTAACAGCTGATGGATTAATAGTTTCAAGTGGTTATGAACTTGTATCAGATAATGAAGATGTAGCAAAAATAGTTGATAATAAAGTTGTTGGAGTATCTGAAGGTAAAGCTAATATTACTGCTAAATATAATGGAAAAGAAGTAACAGAAAAAGTGAAAGTTATAGTTCCAATGACAAAAATGACATTTACTACAACAAGTAGTTCTATAAGAGTGGGAAAAGATTTACAAGTTAAACTTCAAATGCAACCATCAAATGCAAGTATAGATCCAATTACATATACATCAAGTGATGAAACAGTTGCAACAGTTAATCAAAATGGTATAGTAACAGGTGTTTCAGCAGGAACAGTTACAATTACAGTTAACGATGCATATACAGGAACAACAAAAACAGTTAAATTAACAGTTAAATAATTATTTAAGAGCTTCAACAAAAATTGAAGCTCTTTTTTTGTGATTTTTTTGTGACTAATTTAAAAAATATTGATTAGAAAAATTTTATATGATATAAAAGTTTTATAAACAAATGAAAACAAAGTATGAAAGGGGCGAAAAGATGAAAAAAGTATTAATTTATGGAACAATGGCTGTTGTTTGTGTAACAGGAATGTTCGCATTAACAGGATGTTCAAAAGATGATCAAACATCACAAAAAGTAGATAATGAAGGAACAAGTGTTGTTCAAGAAACTGCAAAAGAAATCGTTTTATCTGATAAAATTGATGTTTGGCCAAATGGTGTATATGATTATTATGGATTACCAGCTTATACTGCTGGAACTGTTGTATATGCTCAACCAAACTCTGAAATTGGAAACGTATTTATAAATACGACAATGGATGAATTTGATGCATATGTAAAAACAATAGAGTCAAAAGGATTTAGATATGGAGAATCATCTAGAGGCGATAATTCAATTACAGGTAAAATTCTTGATAAAAATACAGGTAAAGGATATTATATAACAGTTGAATATGTAGATGGTAATACATATAACGTTAATGGAGAAGAAAAACCATATACATTAAGAATGTGTGTAGAAAAAATGGAATATGAACCAGAAGATATACAAGCTGATTTAATGAAAGAATTTGGTTTAACAAATGATGATGTTCTTCCAAAATTTGCAAAAGTGAATAGAGCTTATACAGAGGAGATGGGAGCAGATACATCTGTAAGATTTAAATTTGATTTTGATGTTATTATTACAGAAGGATTTTATAAAGAATACAATAAACAAATGTTAGAAGCATGTAAAAAAGTATCTGATGATAAAAAAGTGTATGATAATAGTGGAGCTGAAATTAATGTAGATGATGTTAATGAAGTAGTTATGAAATGGACATACACAGTTGCTGGTAAAACATATAAAATTTATTTCTGTGAAATGCCAACTATAGGTGGTTCATTACATATGTTAATAGAAACTAAATAATATGAAAAACACTTCAGTAATGAAGTGTTTTTTTATATCTAAAATGGCTTGAATTTGACAAAAATATAGGAAAGTAGTATAATAAAAGGGTATTTTTATGTAAATAAGGAGATTTTATGCCTAATTCGAATGGTAAAATTTTAGATAAACTTACTACGAAAAACATTATATATGTTTTATTAATAGGTATGTTGTGTATTGCTCTTTGTGGATATGATTTAAGATGGATTTTTCCTTCTATTGTAATCTTTTCATTAACAGTAGCATATACAATTTGGATGGGTGCTAAAAAGAAAAATGAAATAGCAAATCATATTAAAGATGTTACATCAGATGTTAGCACAGCTTCAAGAGGAAACTTAATTAATACACCGATACCACTTGTTTTAATAGAGACAGATGGCAACATAGTGTGGAGAAGTAAAAAATTCGTTGAAGAATTCCAAAGTGTTGATATATCAACATATTTAACACCTATAATAAAAGAAATAAAAATGGATATTGAAAAAAACAACGAAACAATTGAAATTTGCAAACAATTTAATATAAATAAAAAATCATATAAAGTACGTGGGTCAATCGTAAAAACTAAAAGAAGAGAATTAAAGAAACAAAAAGAATATGTTCTTTCACTATACTTTATTGATGAAACAAGATATAACGAATTGTTTGATGCTTATAATAATTCAAAACCATGTATTGGTGTTGCAATGATTGATAACTATGATGAAATAATTCAAAGAATCCTACCAGAGAAGAAAATTGAATTATTAGCAAAAATAGAAAAAGAAATCATTGGATGGGTAGTACAAACTGGTGGTTTAATTATTAAAACAGAAAGAGATTATTTTGTTTATGTTTTTGAACAAAAATATCTAACAGAATTTGAAAAAGAGAAGTTTAATATTTTAGATAAAATTAAAACAATAGAATATGATACAAAATTCCCAATCACTTTAAGTATAGCTATTTCAGCAGATGGAAAAAATAACTATGAAAAATATAAATCAGCATTAGCTGCAATGGAAATTGTACTTGGACGTGGTGGAGATCAAGCGGTAATAAGAAAAGATGGAAAATATAAATTCTTTGGAGGTAAAACTCTAGAAGTTGAAAAGAGAACAAAAGTTAAAGCAAGAACAATTTCTCAATCAATAGCAAGAGTTGTAGAAGCTTCTGACAAAGTATTTATAATGGGACATAAAAACATTGATATTGATGCTTTTGGTTCAGCACTTGGTTTATTTAGATTATCTAAATGTTTAGGTAAAGAATGTTATATAGTATCAGAACCAAAAGGAAAATCATTAGGTAAATTTATTGAAGTTTTAAATAATGAGGAAGAGTATAAAGATGTAGTTATTACTGAAGAAGATGCTCTTGAGTTAGTAACAGATAATTCATTATTATTTGTTGTAGATACTCATAAAACATCATATGTTGAATTCCCAGATTTACTAGATAAAATTGAAAGAAAAGTAGTAATAGATCACCATAGAAAAGCACCAGATTGTATTGATAATGTATTGATTTCATTCCATGAAGTTTATGCATCATCAGCATCAGAACTTGTAACAGAAATTATTCAATATTCACAAGATAATATAGAACTTAAA
Source organism: Candidatus Scatovivens sp. (assembly GCA_045613965.1). Classification (GTDB taxonomy): domain Bacteria; phylum Bacillota; class Clostridia; order TANB77; family CAG-508; genus Scatovivens. Next base: position 3,690 of record JAZLBY010000001.1, on the reverse strand, counting down.
TTGATTGAAGCAGAAAGTTTATATGGTGGTATCATGGTTGATACTAAAGACTTTACATTTAAAACAGGTGTTAGAACATTTGAAGCTGCAGCATATTTAAGAAAATATGGTGTAGACATAATAAGGGTTAAAAAATGGTTCCAAGCAGACCTTGAAAGTTATAATATCATAGCTAATATAGTTAAAAATGTTGAAATTTATAATGATACAATAGCTGTTGCTGTATATGATGAAGATGGAGAAAATTCAAATTTAATTTGTGCTAAAGCAGCTGATGAACTTTTAACTATAAGTGATATAACAGCACCATTTGTTATGGCTAAGATGGGTGATAAAGTTTGTATTAGCGGTAGATCAATTGGTGATATAAATGTTCAATTGATATTAGAAAAATTAGGTGGTGGTGGACACATCACTTTAGCTGGAGCACAATTAGAAGGATTTTCATTAGAGGATGCTAAAGACGAACTTATTATAAGAATAAATGAATATTTAATGGAAATTGAATAAAGTAAAGGAGTAACGAAAGTTACTCCTTTTTAAATGTAATGGTTAATAAATTTAAATATATAGCTTAAAAGCTTGATATTTCGGCTAAAATGTTATACAATACATGAGTAAAATTATACAAAAAGATAAATTTTTGAAAGGAGAACAAGATGAAGGTTATTTTAAAACAAGATATTAAAGGAGTAGGAAAAAAAGACCAAGTTGTTAATGCAGCAGATGGATATGCTAGAAACTTTTTATTTCCTAAAAATTTAGCTGTACCAGCAGATAGTGGAAACATGAATAATTTAAAAGCTAAAAATGAGTCAATCCAATATAGAAAAGGTGAAGACTTAAAAGAAGCAAAAGAAATTGCTGAAAAAATGAAAAAAATAACACTTAAAATTTCAGTAAAAGCTGGAGATAATGGTAAATTATTTGGTGCTGTTACTGCAAAAGAAATCGCAGAATCCTTAAAAAATGATTATAAAATAGATGTAGACAAGAAGAAAATTTTATTATCAGAATCAATAAAAGTAGCAGGAACAACTAGAGTTGAGATTAAACTTAATGAAGGTGTTATGGCAAGTGTACTTGTAATGGTAGTGCCAACAAAATAATAGGCACAAAATCTATATAAATTTAAGAGGGATGTAGATATGGATTTAGGAAAAGTTCCACCACATGATATCGAAGCTGAGCAAGCGATATTAGGGTGTATGTTAACAGATAGAGATTCTGTTATAGCAGCAATAGAAGTATTAAAAGAAGATGCATTTTATAGAGAAGATAATAAAGCTATTTATGCAGCTATACTTAGTTTGTATTCAAAAAACGAACCAATAGATATTATTACTGTTAAAGCAGAGTTGATAGAGACAGGAAGTTTTGAAAGGGTAGGAGGATTAGAATATTTAGCTAGTCTACCTGAAAGAGTTCCTACAACTGCTAACGTTGATAAATATATAAAAATTGTTGATGAAAAAGCTATGCTTAGAAATTTAATAACATCTGCAAATGAACTTGTAGCTTTAGGTTATGATGAAACTGAAGATGTTGATAGAATAATGGACATGGCTGAGAAGAAAGTTTTTGATTTAGCTCAAAAGAAAAATACTAAAGGTTATACAGCAATTAAAGATGTATTAGTAGAAACTTTTGCTAAATTAGAAGAGCTATATAATTCAAAAGGTCAATTGAGTGGAACACCATCAGGTTTTAAAGATTATGATTTAAAAACATCTGGACTTCATGATTCAGATTTAGTAATTGTAGCTGCAAGACCAGCGATGGGTAAATCTGCATTTGCAATTAATATAGCTACTAACGTTGCACTTCAAGCAAAAAAAGGTGTTGCAATATTTAACCTAGAGATGTCTAAAGATCAAGTTGGTAACAGAATTTTGTGTAGTGAAGCTTTAGTAGATAGTAATAAAGTTAGAACTGGTCAACTTGATGATGAAGATTGGGTAAAACTTGCTTCAACTTTAACAAGACTTTCTGAAGCTCCAATTTATATTGATGATACTGCAGGTATATCAATTATGGAGATTCGCGCTAAATGTAGAAAATTAAAAATAGAAAAAGACATTGGACTTGTAGTAATTGACTACTTACAACTTATTCAAGGTAGTGGGAAAAAGAATGCGAGTCGTGAGCAAGAAATTTCTGAAATCAGTAGATCACTTAAAATTTTAGCTAAAGAACTTCATATACCAGTTATAGCATTATCTCAGCTTTCACGTTCTGTTGAAAAACGTGATGATAAAAGACCTATGCTTTCAGACTTGAGAGAGTCTGGATCAATTGAGCAAGATGCTGACCAAGTAATTTTTATTTATAGAGATGATTATTATAATGAAGATAGTGAAAAGAAAAACGTAGCTGAAATTATTTTAGCAAAACACAGAGGTGGTTCAACTGGTACTGTAGATTTAGCATGGTTACCAAGTTATACTAAATTTGCAAATTTAGAGAAGAGATTTTTTGAAGAACCATAATAAAGATTAATTTTGGGGACGTAGCTAAAAGTAGATTATCTACTTAAGAACGTCCTTATTTTTTTAGAAAAGGTGGATTGTATGTTTGATAAAGTATTAAATACAATTAGAAAGTATAATTTAATTGAAAATGGAGATAAAATTGTTTTAGGAGTTTCTGGAGGACCAGATTCCATGGCGATGCTTAATATTTTAAATATAATTAAAAATGAGGGTATTATTAAATTTGATTTTGTTGTAGCACATATTAATCATTGCTTGAGAGAAAATGCAAAATTAGATGAAGAATATGTTTTAAATTATTGTACTACTAATAATATTAAATTTTTTGTTCATCACGCAAACGTTAAGGAAATAGCAGAAAGAGAGAAAAAGGGACTCGAAGAAACAGGAAGAAATGTAAGATATGAATTCTTTAATTCTGTTATGGAAGAAGTTAAAGCGAATAAAGTTGCAATAGCACATAACGCTAATGATAATGTTGAAACTATCATTATGAATATTGTAAGAGGAAGTGGTTTGAGTGGTTTAAAGGGGATAGAACCAAGAACAAGTTTTTATATCAGGCCATTAATAGAAATTGAAAGATATGAAATTGAGAAGTATTGTGATGAAGAAAATTTAGAACCAAGACATGATGAATCTAATGATGAGAATATTTATACAAGAAATAAAATTAGAAACATTGCTATTCCGTATATAAAAGAGGAATTTAATCCAAATATTATAGAATCAATTACTAGACTTTCAAATATAGTAAAAGATGATTTAAATTATCTAGAAATTCAAACTCAAAAAGCATACGAAAGTATGTGTATTGAAGAAAAAAACTTAAAAAATGATGTATATAATGATGGCTCTGAGGCTATAATTATATTAGATTTGAAACGTTTTAATAACGAAAACGTTGCAATTCAAAAAAGAGTAATCTTGTATAGCATTAATAAGATTTTTGGAACAACAAAAGGGATAGAAAAAATACATATTGAGGATATAATTAAACTTTGTAATAACAATATAGGTAATAAATTTTTGACTCCAAACAAAAAAACAAAGATTGTAATCAAAAATAAAAAAATCTATATTATGGACGTAAAATAAGCTTCCGTAGAAGCCTTGAAATAGCAAATGTTACAGACATATTTCTTTTAAAAAAAGCTATTGCAATTGAATTTTTGCTATGCTATATTTTAGGCATATA